>CAVEWD010000001.1:0-29127 GCA_963619195.1 bacterium
CAGCATAACTGCATGCTTTACAATTGAAAGACCAAGCCCCGTTCCTCCTGATGCCTTTGAATGACTCTTGTCTACACAATAAAATCTTTCAAATATCCTGCTTTGGTACTCAGGCGGTATTCCTATTCCGTTATCCTTTACAGAGATAACAGCTCTTTTTTCGTCTTTTGTTACAGAAACCTCTACATTTCCGCCTTCATTATTGTATTTTATAGCATTATCACAAAGATTGTATATAACCATATTTAAGAGCCTTTCCACACCAACCACTTGAACATCATCTGCCAAAATGATCATTTCAACCTGAGCCTGCTTAGCCTTTGGCTCAAGCTCCTTTAAGACTTCATTTGCAACCTTTGCCAAATCTACACTTTCCCTTTTCATATCCAAGGCGCCATCATCCAGATGAGAAAGCTTAATTATATCCTCCACCAAATCAATAAGCCGCCTCGCTTCTGCATGTATTTGAGATGAAATTTTTCTCACATCCTCCTGTTTCACTAAGCCATCTGATAAAAGCTCAGCCCAGCCAGAAATGGTTTGGAGAGGGGTTTTAAGCTCGTGAGAAACATTTGAAGTGAATTCCCTGCGCATTTTTTCCGCCTTTTCCCTCTCGGTTATGTCAAACATTATAAGAGCTGCCCCAGCAACCTTACCATCACTCATAACAGGACCGGCATTAAGCTGATATTCTGCATCATTAACTTCAAAACGCATTTCAGAATGCTCACCAGAAATTGCCTTTTCAAGCAAATTTGTGAGCTCCACCGAATTAGTGAATAAAAGTATATTTTTCCCCACCGCATAGCTGCTTACGCCAAGCAGCTGAGAAGCCGCTTTATTGATGCTTAAAACCTCACAGTGGTCATTTAAAAGAACCAATCCCTCTGTTAAATTTTCAGTGGCAGCTTCAAATTCATCCTTTTTTTGCTGAAGTTGGGTTTCCTGCGCTTTAAGTTGCTTTTGCTGACTTTGTATTTTGCTTACAAGGGGATACATTTCCTCATAAATTTCATCTTTGTTTGGCGAATTTAAATCCAGTTTATTAAGAGGCTGGACTATGTTTTGCGACAGGCTGTAGGCTAAGGCCATGGACATAACAAGAACAAACAAAGCAATCACCGCCACGGGCTGCAGCATGCCAACAAGCAATGTCCACCAGGTGTATTGAGAAATTGAGAGCCTTAATATATTTCCATTGCTTAGTTTTACAGCCCTATAAAAGCTTCGTTCCATAAGGGTTGTGGAATAACGGGCACTCTCGCCCTCTCCCGTTTCAATTGCCTGAGCTATTTCTTCTCTTTGAAGGTGGTTCTCCATTGTGGAGCTATCCGCAACATTATCAAAAAGCACCTTACCTGTGGAGCTTACCAAGGTAATGCGATAGTCACTTTCCCCTATTTTTTCGAGAAAATCCATACCGCCATCCTCCACCGCCAATGCAGTGATGTCAGTTTGTTCTCGCAAAAGCTCCTTACTCATATCAGAAAAATATCCATACAAAACCCCTGTTATAAGCACAAAGGCAGCAACAAACACCGCTGCCGCCACAAAAAATACCGATTTGAATATTTTCTTTGTCATTCTCTTGACCTCATTTTATATCCAACGCCACGCACTGTTTCAATATATTTCCCGCACTCAGCAAGCTTTGTGCGCAGCGTTCCAACATGCACATCCACAGTTCTTGTTTCGCTTATCTGGTCGTCCCCCCAAATGCGGGAAAGAAGACTATCTCTGCTGAAAACAATATTTTGATTTTCCATAAAAAATCTAAGCAACTCGAATTCCTTTAGGGTAAGCTGCACATTTTCCCCATTGGATACCACTGTGTGCTGTTGGGTGTTTAATTCCAGCTTACCAACCTTCAAAATAGAAGAATTCTTTTTAGGGCTCGTCCTTCTAAGAACAGCCTTAACACGAGAAACCATTTCCATCATGCCAAAGGGTTTTGCCAAATAATCATCGGCACCCAAATCAAGTCCAACAACCTTGTCATATTCAGTTCCCTTTGCAGTGGCCATTATGACAGGAATGCCCTTAGTGGAAGGAATGGATTTTAATTTTCTTAATATATTCATTCCATCCTCCCCCGGAAGCATTATATCCAGCATGATAAGCTCCGGAGTGTTTTTGCTCATGGCATTCCAAAAGGCACCAGCCTCCGAAAAGCCCTCTGCCTCGAATCCTGAAATAATTAAGGTATAAACCACCAGCTCACGAATGCCCTCATCGTCCTCTACGCAATATATCATGCCAAACCTCCGGTTTTATTACTTTTCCTCCCCTTGAAGCTTAAGAGGTATATCACCAACACCGTTTAACACAAGTCTCGGCTGATAGGGATATTTTTTTATTTCGCTTCTGTCAGTAACGCCTGAGAGCACCAAAACAGTATCCAAGCCGCTTTCAATGCCTGCCACAATGTCAGTATCCATTCTATCCCCAATCATTACAGCATCCTCTGAATGTACTCCCAAAATTCTAAGCCCTGTGCGCATCATCAGTGGGTTTGGCTTTCCAACAAAATATGCAATTTTGCCGGAAGCCATTTCAATTGGAGCAATCATTGCTCTACAAGCGGGAATTATTCCTTCCTCTGAAGGCCCGGTTAAGTCGCTGTTTGTGCCAATAAGTTTAGCACCCTTCATGGCAAGGCGCACAGCCTTCACCATACTTTCATAGTTATAGGAGCTTCCTTCGCCTATAACAACATACTCTGGGTCAACATCATTCATTGTTATCCCCTCATCATGCAGTGCCATTATAAGGCCAGCTCCCCCCACCACATAAGCGCTGCAGCCAGGAGCCTGCCCGGCAATAAATTTAGCAGTGGCTAAAGCACTGGTGTAGAAGTGAGACTCATCCACATCAAGCCCCATTCTCTTCAGCTTTTGCTGCAATTCTCTGGGTGAACGCTCGGAAGAGTTGGTGAGAAAGAGAAAATTCTTTTTCTCCTTATAAAGCCACTCCACAAATTCACTCACCCCAGGGAGCAATCTGTTCCCATGATAAATGACTCCATCCATATCAATTATGAAGCCTTTTCTACTTCTTAGTTTTTCCATTTCTTTACTCATTCCTTATGTATTTTAATTGTAAATTATAAAATCTAAATTACAGCAAATGTAAAATTTATGCAAAATTTGATTTTACTCTGTCACAAACGCCTGTGCGCCATCGGAATATATTATTTCATACTCATCGGTAATAAACACGGCGTAACAGCATTCCAATTTGTTTATGAAAGCCAATCCTTCCTCAAGCCCCAAGGCAAAACATGTGGTGGAAAGAGCATCTGCATCTGCTGAATTTTCACAAATTATTGTTACAGAAAGAAGAGAGTTGTCGTAGGGATAACCGGTTTTAGGGTTAAGTATGTGGTGGTAGAGCTTTCCGTTAACTTCAAAGCACCTTTCATAAACCCCAGAGGTTACCACAGATAGATCTTCAACAGATAGAATAACTGAAATATCGTTTTGATCTCCAAAGGGAGTTTGCACTCCCACCCTGAAGGCGCTTCCATCAGGCTTTCGCCCAACACAAAGAGTGTTTCCGCCTAAATTAATAAGAGCACTTTCAACTCCTCTCTCTAAAAGCAAATCTCTAAGGCGGTCAGCCACATAGCCCTTTGCTATGCCGCCTAAATCAATTTCCACGCCCTGCTGTAAAAACAAAATTTCACATCCATCAACTTTGACTTTTTCATAGCCCACATGCTTAACTGCCACTGAAATACTTTCCTCTGAGGGAATTGTGCCTCCGTTGGTGAAATTCCAAAGTTTACTGACAGGGCAAATAGTTATGTCAAAGGCTCCATCTGATAGGGCTGAATAATATAACCCCTTTTGAATAAGCTCCGCAGTCTCCTCTGAAACCTCACTGATTTCTCCCGCATTTAAACGGGCAATTTCACTGGTTTCGTCGGTGCGGCTAAACATTTGTTCATATTTATGCATCAGCTCAAAGCACTCATCCAAAATTTCTTCATCGCTGCCGTCATACAAAGTAATTGTAACCACAGTATCCATTAAAAAATCACTTCTAGATACTTTTTCAGGTGTTTCTTTTCCATTGGCACAGCCCGAGTTGAAAATCAAAATAAAAGCTAAAATTATACAAATTAAATTTTCGCGTCTATGCATATTTATCTCCAGATTAACAAAGCAAAGCTTTGGCCTAATTATAGTCTATTAAATACATTTAGTCAAAGAATTTGGATATCATACATAACACAAAGCCTTATTAATTTATAAAAAGAATGCAGCCTCAAAAAGGCTGCACCAATGCAAAAATTTAATTCAGCTGCTAATTAATTTGTTTTAGACTCTCACTCTTTAAAGTGTTAATATATTCATTTATGGCTTCTGCTGTGCCCTTCGCGTAACCCTCTTGATTGTTTATTAGGCTTAAAAGAGACTCCTCATTGTTAACATAATTCATCTCCAAAATGTAGGGCTCAGCCACATCATTTGAATTCACATATGGATTGGAGCCATATTCAGTATTTCGTCCATCCACATATGCCCCGGTTACAATCCCGCCAATTTCTCTTATCATGTAATAATAATTTGTTTCATAGGCCTTAATGTTTTCGTAAGCCTTTGCACCACAATCTAGGGCATCTTTATTAGTAGATTCCACATTTTCCGGGGTAAACAAACGCACAAAAACCCCTTTATCAGCTTGATAATAATGGTTCTCATTTGGTGTTTGATTTGAATAAGAGCCCCCTGATAATTCCACTATTTTTTCAGCCAAAAGGGATGCAAAACTAAAGTCCGAACCCTTAGCGGCATAAACCTCTGTGCCCGTGTAGATGCTAAGTTCATGGCTGTTGCAGTGAATTGAAAAACTATATTTTGCTTTAACCTCATTTGGCAAAACAGCCCTTCCTCCTTTTCCATACGAAGGTGGGTCAATATTGGTTTCGTGGGAAAGAATAACCTTATAGCCCATGTTCTGAAGAAGTACCTTCACCCTTTGAGCAATTGCAATGTTAAGATCATACTCCGTTACTTCCTCCCCGTTTAACATTCCAACAGCCCCGGGGTCGTCGCCTCCATGGCCCACTTCAAGGTAAATGTCATAATATTCCTCCGGGAGCTGTGTTTGGCTTATGCTTATTTTTACCACCGGCAAAACCTCACCCCTTCTTTTCCCAAAGGAATACTCATGGGAGTCGAATTCTAAAATCACATTATTGCAGCTATTTTCACTGCTTATGGTGTAGTAGGAAAATCCTTCGTAGTCTGTGCAATTCTCAAGGCTGTAGTAGCAGAAATTTTTGCTGCCAGCTTTATTTACAGTCTCCACTTTCAAAAGGAAAATATATTCCCCCTCAGGGAGGATTTCTAGGTTTATTCCGCCATTTATATACTCTGAAGTTTTAAACGAAATTTCATCATCAACCAATTTGTATTCTAGAGGCAACTCATATTCTTTATAAGAGGAGCGAATAATTAAATTTACATTATCAGGGAATATTTCCTCATTAATTTTAAGACTGCCCTCAAAATTCAAATGCGTGCCATAACGAGCAAAATATTCTAGAGAAGCTGTATTGGTGTCAATTGAGGTATATATGTTCTTTGTATATTTATCCCAAATAACGGCTCCTAAAACCACAAGCACCACCAAAGCCATGCACAATGTAATCATAAACACTGTTCTTTGCTTGCTTATTTTCTTTACCAAAAAAATACCCCCCAATTTACATGCTTTATGATGCGCAAATATATTTTTATAGCGCCTTCCTATAATAGCTCACACTTAGTTTTTTATCAAATTTTTCGGCAATGTCCTTTAAGCACCCTTCCAAAACAAAGTTCTGTTTTTCGTGGAATCGGCACGACGCCTCATTCTCGCTGGTAATTATGGAAATTATGTTGGTAATTCCCATATCCTTAGCTCTTTTGGAAATATTATCCCAAAGCAGTTTTCCCAACCCGGAATGCCTTAAATTGTGGTCAATATAAATTGATAGATCTGCCGTAAATCTATATCCACTTCTAGGGTTGAAAGCATCTAAATAAGCAAAGCCTACAACGACACCCTCATCATTTTTACCCACTATAAATGGGTATTTTTTTAGTACCCCCTCAGCGCGGTCTGTGTATTCACAAAGGGTTAGAGCCCTCTCTTCAAGGGTAAAGTTGCTGTTTTTAATGTAGTAGTTATATATATCAAGGCAACCCTGTATATCTTCTTTTTTTAAATCTTCAATTATCATTTATTCTCCCAGGTGTTTTCATATTAAGTAAACTCATCCAAAGCAGAAATTTCCGCCAAATAGTGAATACACAAAAGCTGCTACCGTTATGCCAACTGGAACCAACAAGGCAATTAAACGGTTTTTCTTACTTTCCTGAATGGCAAAACTCATAACAAGAATTGATGCCACACATGTAATCAAGCTTAAAATGTGATACGGAAAATTTCTTACACATTTAATTGTATACATAACCCCCATAAGAAACTGAATTGTGTTGCCAAAGCCAAGAATAATTGCTCCACAAACCGACTGATTTTTGCAGTAGTAGGCAATAAAGCCTCCAGGCAAAACCGTAAATGTCATTGGAAGCCAAATGCTTCTGTAATAAAGAAAAGCCAAATCAAAGCTAACATGTCCAAATATAATTTCCACTGCATATATAAGTGGTTGACTTATTAAGAAAAAAACAAAGCATTTAAGCATTGCTTCCCAGTTTCTTTTGCAATTAACCACAACTATAACCGCAAAAATAACCCACCATTCGTAATATATTCCTATATCTTGAAAGGACGTGTCTTCCAAAAGCGAGAAAAGCATCACTGTTCCAGTATAAATGCCAGCAACGATTGCGAACAAAATAACAGCTGGCCAGCTCATTTTCAAGCCTCCATATATTTTTTTTATTTTGCCAAAATTCATTAATAACACTCCCTACTTATTTTTATGTTTAAAATGTCCTCGAATTTTTCGCGTTAATACGCTGAATTTCTTCATTTATAATTTCCCCAAAGCCCTTTTCGTCAAGTTCAACGCTTTCCTCCGCTGCAACGGATTCATCTGCGAAGGCATTAAAAATTTTCTGTTTGCTTTTAAGAAGAGAAACAATTTTTTCGTCCACTGTGTCCTCGCACAAAAGCCTGTAAACAAGCACATTTCTCGTTTGCCCCATGCGGTAAGCCCTGGAAATAGCTTGATTTTCCGTTGATGGCTTAAACTGAGGTTCACACAAAATCACCACACTTGCAGATTGGATGTTTAAACCTACACCTCCAGACTGAATTTGAGCCACAAGAACCGTGCCGGAGGGCGCCTCATCAAACTCATCCACAATTTCCTGCCTTCGCTGAGGGCTAACAGAACCGGTTATTGGACCAACACACCTATCAGCCAATAAATTTGCAACTTTTTCAACTGTGTTTAAAAAGAAGGAAAAAACAATCACCTTTCTGCCCTCATCCTCAGCATCTTCTACAATTTCAAGAAGCCTGTTTGCCTTTGATGAATTTGCAAGATCTTTAACATTCCAGGAAACCTGTCTGGCGTCGGCATAACGTCTTTCCAGCACAGCCCATTCATAAATTGTTTGTTCCTCAGGCAAAAGCTCGCACCACTCTTCGCTTTCGATTTTTTGCGGAAGCTCTGTTAACACATCCTCTCTTTTTCGTCTGTAATAAACCGGTGCTATCAGCTGCCGAAACACAGGAGCAAAGGAGAGGGTTTCTATTCCGCTGATTCTTTGGGCTATATCCGGCTGCAAAATTCCAATTAAGGAAACCATTTCATCCACTCTGTTTTCTAGGGCGGTGCCTGTCATTAAAAGCAGCCTGTCAGCATGCTCTGAAAGTCTTTTTGTGTTAATGGTGCGCTGCGCCTGGGGATTTTTTATGTAATGAGCTTCATCCACCACCATCATTGAAAGCCTAAAACCCTTAGGCAGCTCCAAATGCTGGGTTGTTTCATAGGTGGTAACAGCCACTCCGCCGCATTCAAGCCAGGAGGCCATTGCGGCATCTCTTGTGTCGCCATAGATTTTGGTTACCCTAAGCTTGCTTTTAGTGGAAACCTCTCTGCACCAGTTTGAAATAACGCTGGCAGGGCACACCACAAGGAAATGTGTGGCGCCTGTGTTTTTCAGCGAAACCATGGCAGCTATGGCTTGAATGGTTTTTCCAAGTCCCATTTCATCCCCAAGCAAAACTCTTCCCTGATGGAGAATGTATCTAACTCCCCACTCCTGATAGCGCCTTAATTCAACCAAAAGACCGTCAGGGAAGTAGGCCTCATCTTGAATTTCCCTTGCCAGCTCCTGTGGCAGGCCATAAACCGAATCATCTGTGCCCAGCACATTTGGCGCAATGTTTTCTAGAGTGTTTATAAAGGAAACGGAATGCGCCTCAAACTCCCCCCAAGCCTTTGCAGGGTCCATATGCACTATGGAATCAAGACTGTTTAAAAGGCTTATACTTTTAGTATAGTAGCTTGTGTTTAATAAACCGCTTAAAAACTGATATGCCTGTTGAGCTGTTTGTTTTTTATCCGCTGAGGAAAAAAACCATTTCAGTGTGCCGGCAGCCGAGGATAAGTCCTCCAGGGCATAGCCCACCAGCCTTGAGTTTTCCTCTCTAATTTTAGAGCACTCCTCCGCTATAGGAATCAGCTTTTGATATGCGCAAATTGCGGTGATAAGCCGATTTGAGTTGCGGGTTTTCTTATCGGCACTTATGCGAATTTTTGTATCCTTGCGGGTTATATCTATAATTTGCTCCACAATGCGGCGTATCACTGTGGCGCCCTCTTCACTTATGCCGTTTATAGCCGCAATTTCATGAACTGTGGCGGCGGCAATATCCGCCACGGTGTTAAAGCCGCTGTTTCTCAGGGATTTCACCCTGATTCCAATTTTATCTCTGTTTATTTCCTCAATGGGAATTCCCCTTAGCTTTTCAAGCACCTCCTCGGCCACAAAGGCATCGGCAGCGTTTTCAATTTCCTTCTTGTAGACTGCAACACTGTTTTGCCCGCTTTCAAGCCCAGCCTGAATTTTTCGGTGTTCACTTATCAATCTTTTAGCGTCTTTATTTGTAAAGGTCTTGTCCATGGGTGTGATTGCTCCTTGAGGTAATTTTACACATTTCGCATAAAAGCTAAAAATCTATTTAAAAATTTATGAGAACCATTATAGCATTTTCTAATTTAGCATAAAATAGGCTTTATGGCAAATAATGGTGTTGTGTTGATATAATTTTGATGTATCAATTTTTTGCTATGATTAAAATATAGCTTTATGATTGCGCTTTGAAAATTTTAATTTTATGAGTGCAAGTCCGTACAATAGGACATATATGCGGGTATAATAAATAATAGGAAAGCAAATATTTTATTTTCAAGGAGGTTTATCATGCGAAGAACAATAACAGTTAAAGGGATAGGAAAAGTATCTGCAACACCTGATTATGTTGTTATATCCATGGAATTAAAATCTCAAAACATGGATTATGAAAGCGCCATGGATAAGGCTGCTCAAAACATTGAAAAGCTTAAGGCAGCTTTGGTAAAAATTGGCTTCGATGAAAAATCCATTAAAACAACACGCTTTAATGTGCGCACAGATTATGAATACATACACAGAAGAAACGGCGAGGGCGAAAAAGTGTTTACGGGATATGTGGTGGAGCATAGCCTGAAGCTTGGATTTGACTTTGACCCAAAGATGTTTGCAGAATCATTATCAGCAATTAGCCTCTGCCTTGCTAATCCTCAACTGGGAATTTCCTTTACAGTTAAAGACCCAACAGCCATCAACGAAGAAATGCTACGTTCAGCAACAGCAAATGCTAAACATAAAGCCGAAATACTCTGTGAAGCCTCTGGCAAAGAGCTTGGCGAGCTGCTATCCATTAATTACAACTGGGGAGAGCTGAACATTTATTCTGACACCCGTTATGATTTAGACGATAAATGCCTTGCACCTCAAATTGCGTCAAAATGTTCTAGCATAGATATCGAGCCTGATGATATTGACATTACCGACACTGCAACCTTTGTTTGGGAAATTAAATAGCAAAAATTATTGTTAAATTTTAACTGTTGTGCTAACATAATTTTTTGTTATTCCCAAAACTGGAGGAAGTAATTATAATGGGAAAATTAAATAGAGTTTTATCCATAATACTGTGTCTTTTAATGATAACACCTGCATTTAGCGCAACGGTTTTAGCAGAAGAAAAAACATATAAACTGGGGGACACCGTCACTTACAACAACAATGAAGCAACCTTACCCACTCTAACAGAGGATTTGGAATGGTCAAACCCTCAAGTATCCAAGAGCACGCAACCAAGCTGTGGCAAGGAAGAGGGACATATTCACAGCAAGGAGAGTTGTGGATCCACACATGTTACTGATTATGGTGAAATTGTCAGACGAGAATATAACTATGAAGAGGATATTTACTATAGATGCACAAAAGGTGGAACCACCCCAAATAACCCTGCTGACCATCCCAGACACAATGATGGCTGCCTTGTTTTAACTACTGAGAGTGAATGGTACGGATTAGACGAAAGAGCAAGATATATTAAGAGAAACTACTACAGATATAACTGCGGGCAGGTGGAAGGGCATACCCACAGCAATGAATGTTATGAAAATCTATACACCTGGACAGCTGTTGCATCTAAAATTCGCGCAGCGCTTCATGTTAATTTAACCTTCAACGGAATGGAAAGCGGCAAGAGTGTTAGCAATGTTTCCGTTTCTGTGGGATATGCAGATGGAAGCACTAAAAAACTCACCAAAGAAGGAGCTTCTTTACAATATACAGGGATAAGAGAAAGCGCCTACATCTCTAACACCAACGATTCAGATACCGGTCGCATAAGTAAGATTATAGTCAATTACACCTATGATGGAGTTAATCGAAACTATACAGTCGACTCATTCGAAGGACTTTTTGCAGCACATAACCTTTGCCAAGAGAAGGAAGGTTTGGATTTCGAAATAACAATTCCAGCTCCACAATATTATTACCAGATAATAAAAGAGCTCTATTCCGGCAACAGCACCATAGCTGATACAACATTTGATGGCGAAATAACCTCTACAGAAAGCACATTTGTAAAACCAAATGAAGATGCTTCCATAACCTACAAAAATTCCACCTACACTTTGGAAACCACTTCTTCAGATGTTGACATTTCCTCATCAAAGGATGACGAAAATAAGGCGGTTGTTATCAAATTAGTTTACCGCCGCCAACCCAGCAGTGTGAATTATTCATGGAAGAAAGGCTCAGAAGTTCCCGAAGGAGCAGAACTTCCTCAAGAGGTAAGCTACTATGAAGGCGACTTGGTAAAAGTTGCTTCAGCACCAAAATCAATCGAAGGAACAAATACTGATGGCAAGAAAGGTACTTGGACCTTCTTAGGTTGGGACAAAAATGATTTCACCATGGGAAAAGAGAGCATCACCATAACAGGTGAGTGGAAATTTGAAGAAAAAACATACACAATTACCTACACCGATGGCGTAGCAGCAGAAATAGTTTTTGAAGATAAAGTTTATGAGGGGCTAACCTTTGGAGAAAATACGCCTATCTTCGAAGGAATACCCACACGAAATGGCTACAAATTTAATGGCTGGAGCCCTGAAATTTCAGAAACAATAATTGATGATATAACCTATTCTGCCACATGGGTTGAAGTTTCCGAACAAGACAATGGAAGCAATTCCCCTAAAACTGGAGACAGTTTCCCCTTTGCCATGACAATTTTAATGTTTTCAAGCATTGCAATAGCTGTGGTAGTTTCAAAGATAAAAAAATACATCTAGCTATTAACAAGCCTTAAAAACATTAACTCTCCCTGCCTTAAAGTGGGGAGAATATTTTATTTCCCTTAAGAGCGATTCAATCTTTTCTTATGTGCTCAATTAGCAATATTTAAAGATTAGATTGTTTCGTTTTATTGCTATTTTCAGGCTGTTATGTTAATATTTTCAACAAAATCCCAGGAGAAAAAAATGAAAGCGGAAACAAAAGCCACAATTCAAATGCTTATATGCTCATTATTATGGAGCATATCGGCAATATTTATAAAGCAAATCGATTGGAATCCTGTGGTTATTTCTGGAATAAGAAGCTTGTTTGCATCTATTACCATTTTTTTGTTTATGAAGGCGAAAAATTATTGTTTCGCAGTAAATTCACGCTCAATAAAAATGGGGCTTTCACTTTGCGCTACATTTTTGCTTTTTGTAACAGCAAACAAACTTACCACGGCAGCGAATGCAATTGTGCTGCAATTTACTTCCCCTGTCTTTATTCTTATTTTTTCGTCTGTTTTTTTAAAGCAAAAACTCTCCCATAAAGATGTAATTGCAGTTTTCTTCACATTTGTGGGAATAGCCCTGTTCTTTTTCGATGATATGTCAGGCGGACACCTAGCAGGCAATATCGTTGCAATAGGCTCTGGGGTGTGTCTAGCTTTAGCCTATATGTCCATTGGAGGAGGCAATGGAAACGAAAGAATGAGCGGCATCTTCCTTGGCAATTTTTTTACAGCCTTGGTGGGCATAGTAGCCCTTTTCATTACAAAGCCCGTTATTATGCCTAAAGAAGTTTTATTCATTATAATTTTAGGTGTTTTCCAATTAGGAATTCCATACATTCTTTTGGTGTTCGCTTCAGAATATTGTCCGCCCTTAGCCTGTTCACTTTTAGGTGCATTAGAGCCACTTCTTAACCCCCTTTGGGTTTTTCTTCTTAATGGTGAGCACCCCGGCGCACTGGCCTTTGTGGGAGCTATTGTAGTGGTGGCTACAATAACCATTTGGTGTCTTACAAAGGATTCCGCTAAAAATTGCGACACCCCACCGCAAAAGGAGTAAGACACCTTATTTCCGCTCAATTAAAGCCAAATACTCAAACAATTAATTGAATTTTAATCTGAAATTGATTGGTTTGTATGTTAAAATATTTATAATGTTTTATTTTAATGCCACAACTGCCCGATTGAATTTTTCATGCTGATGGAAACAATCGAGAAGGAGGTTTTTTATGGATGAACTTAACCTCATAATTGCCAATAATATAACAAATCTTCGAACCCAAATGGGCATAACGCAGCTGGAGCTGGCTTTAATGCTGGATTATTCCGACAAGCTTATTTCCAAGTGGGAGAGGGGTGAATCTGCACCAAATGCCTACACACTAAAAAGGCTCAGTGAAATTTTCAATGTTACCATTGACTATCTTTTTGTCGACCACAGAAATGAACCAGAGGCTGCCCCTAACGAACCAAAAAAAGAGAAGGCTCAAATTAACACTGGAGTTATAACTGCCATAGCTGTTTTGGGAATATGGATTTTAGCTCTTCTTATTTTTGTAGTGTCTTGGATATTAAATCAGCCCATTGGAACAATTTTTATTTACGCAATTCCTGTTAGCCTCATAACCCTTTTGGTTTTAAATTCAGTTTGGAATAAAGGAAAGCACAACAGCATTATCATTATTGCTCTTATAGCCAGCATTTTTCTTGACGTTTACGTGGGGCTTTTAAAATATAATCTTTGGCAAATTTTTTTGCTTCTGTTGCCAGCTGAATTAATCGTGATTTTAAGTGGGAAAATAATACGACGTTAATTGCCTTATTTAATCCAAATAAAGCATTCTACTAAAAGTAGAGTTGAAATATATCGACTCTACTTTTTTTATTTTTATTTTAGAATGTGCATCTAAAGAGTTTATTGCTTAGAAAATTAATTTATGTTATTATCCTTTCATCAAAAATATGAAATGACTTTAATTAAAAAATTATACAAAAGGAGAAGTAAAGTTATGAATAATTATGTTTTGACCTGCTGCTCCACTGCCGATTTAGCAAGAGAACAGTTTGAGAAAAGAAACATTCCCTTTGTGAGCTTCCATTTTATTATGGATGGGAAAGAATATGCCGACGATTTAGGCAAGAGCATGCCCTTTGATATGTTTTATAAAAAAATTTCAGATGGGGCTACCCCCACCACATCCCAGGTAAATGTGGAACAGTTTTGTGAATTCTTTGAACCCTTCCTTAAAGAAGGAAAGGATATAATTCATGTAACTCTTTCTTCAGGCATTTCCGGCGTTTATAATTCAGCCTGCATTGCAGCTAAGGAGCTGGAGGAGAAATACCCCGGAAGAAAAATATATGTGGTTGATAGCCTCGGTGCCTCAGGCGGATATGGGCTTTTGATGGATATGGCAGCCGACAGGCGGGATGAAGGAATGGATATTGAAGCCCTTAGAGACTGGCTTGAGGAAAACAAGCTAAACATCCACCACTGGTTCTTTTCCACCGACCTCACCAGCTATTTCAGAGGCGGCAGAATTTCCAGAGTGAGCCATTTGTTTGGCACAGCCTTAAATATTTGCCCGCTTTTGAATATGAACGATAAGGGAGAACTTATCCCCAGAGAAAAATACAGAGGTAAAAAGAAGGTTATAAAGGCAATTGCCCAGAAAATGACCGAATTTGCTCAGGGCAGAGAAAATTACAGCGGCAAATGTTTCATGACAAATTCTGCCTGCTATGATGATGCCAGAGAGGTGGCTGATTTAGTAGAAAGCTATTTCCCGAAACTCAACGGCAAGGTGGTTATAAACAGCATTGGCACAGTCATTGGCTCCCACACAGGTCCAGGCACCGTGGCGCTGTTCTTTTATGGTGATAAAAGGGTTGACTAAAATGCGCCTAGCATAAAATTAATGAAATTTTAAAACATCCCTCATGGAGCGGGATGTTTTTATTATAAAGGTATCAACTCAACTTTATGTTTGCCAGATGCCATGCTACTATGCTATAATCAATAAAAATACGATTTCGGTTCAGCGATGTTAAGCGCTGCAGCTAAAATTTAAAAAGGGAGTGAAACAATGATCAAGAATACCTTTAAAGAAAAACAGCTCTCTATGTTGGGCTTTGGCATGATGAGGCTGCCTGTGGGAAGTGATGGCTCCATTGATGAAGATGAAACCGCTAAAATGGTGGATTATGCCATAAAAAACGGAGTAAACTACTTTGACACTGCATACCCCTATCACAATGGAATGTCAGAAATAGTAGCAGGAAAGCTGCTTTCAAAATATCCGCGGGAAAGCTTTAACTTGGCTTCAAAATATCCCGGGCATCAAATAGCCTCCACTTATGACCCTGCGGCTGTGTTTGAAGAACAGCTAAAAAAATGCCAAGTGGAATATTTTGATTTCTATTTGCTTCACAATGTATGCGAAAATTCTATGGATACCTATTTAAGCGACAAATGGAGAATAATTGACTACTTTATTAAACAAAGAGATGAGGGCAGAATTAAGCATTTAGGCTTTTCATCCCACGCACTGCCGGAAACTCTGGAGGACTTTTTAAAAAAATATTCATCTCAGCTTGAATTTTGTCAAATACAGCTTAATTACCTGGATTGGAGCTTGCAGGATGCAAAACAAAAGTGCGAAATTTTAGCTAAATATGGCATTCCTGTGTGGGTTATGGAACCTCTCCACGGTGGAAAATTAGCAAATCTGCCGGAAGGTGCTAAAAACAAAATAAATGAAATTTCTCCAAAAGCCACCCCTGTTTCCCTTGCCTTCAGATGGCTTCAAGAAATTGAGGGAGTAACCATGGTTCTCAGTGGAATGTCGTCCCTTGAACAAATGGAGGACAACATTCTTACCTTTGAAAAAAGAGAGCCTCTTAGCACGGATGAGAAGAATTTACTCTACAGCATAGCAGATGAGCTTAAAAAATCCGTGCCCTGCACCGGCTGTCGCTATTGCTGCGATGGATGCCCACAGGAATTGGACATTCCAAAAATAATCAATGCCTATAACGATTTTTCCTTTGATAAAAGCTTCACTCCAAGGATGCTTATAGAAGCCATGGAAGAAGGTAAACGTCCTTCAGACTGCATTGCATGTGGGCAATGCACTGAAATTTGTCCTCAAAAGATTGATGTTCCTTCAGTGATGGAAAAATTCGCTGAGGAATTAGCCAGCATGCCCACCTGGAAGGATGTTTCAAAACAAAGAGAAGAAACAGCAAAGGCTCTTGCCGAAACAAATAAACATTAACGAAAATCATAAAGCTCGCCATTAACATTATAATGACGAGCTTTGTTGTTTTATACCAATAAATTGCAGCTAAAAGCTTGAAGGGCTTATGCCAATTTTTTCTTTTTCTTTGCCATAAGCAAAAGTCCAACAACTAAACCAATTATTGATGGAATTATCCAGCCTAAACCTAGACTGAAAAAGGGTATATATGTCTTTGCGACAGCCACAATTCCGTCAAGGTGTAAGGCTGTGCGGGCCCCCTGAGGAAGAGCTGCAATAAAATCGCAAATTGCCGCAACCAAGGTGAATACTGTCACAGACACAAAGACATTTCTATCATAATTAAAGAAGCGGCCCAAAAGGCTAAGCAGCATTAAGGTTATAGTTAGAGGGTAAAGCAGCATAAGCACCGGCACAGAATAGCTAATGATAGTTGTTAAACCAAAATTTGCCACCAGAAGCGATGCAGCACTAAATACCACTGTCCAAGCCTTATATCCCATGGATTTAGGAAACATTACTCGGAAAATTTCTGCGCAGCTGGTAACAAGGCCTATGGCTGTTTTAAGGCATGCTAGGGTTACAATTGCAGCTAAAATAAGCTGGCCTGCTTTACCAAAATAGTATCCCGCAATATCCGCTAAGGCAATTCCGCCATTTGCGCTTATTTCAAACACCCCACGACTTTGAGCCCCCACCACAGTGGTGGCAAGATATATTAAAGCCATGAAAAGGCAAGCAAAAACTCCGGCACGAACTGTGTTGGCAGCAACAGCTGTATCATGCTTAATGCCAAGGTTTCGAATAACATCCACCACAATGACACCAAAGGCCAAAGATGCCAAGGCGTCCATGGTGTTATACCCCTCCAGGAAGCCCACAGCTAAGGCACTGCCTTGAGTTGCATATGAAGAATCTGGTGTAATTTCGCCAACAGAGGCTATGGGGTTAACCAACGCTGTAATCACCAAAATCGCCAGGAAAACTAAAAACAACGGGTTAATTATTTTGCCAACCCATGTGAGAATTTTGTTGGGACGCAGTGAGAAAAACAAAACAATGGCAAAAAAAACAATGGAGAAAATAAGCAGTTCCGTTGTTCCATCACCTGAAAGCATCGGCTCCACGCCAATTGTAAAGCTTGTGGCTGCACAGCGAGGAATAGCAAAAAGCGGTCCAATCGTAAGATAAAGCGCACATGTGAAAAATATGCCATAACCATGGCTCACTCGGCTGCTCAAGGCAAGACAGTTGTCAGAATGACTAATTCCAAAGGCTGCCACCCCCATTAACGGAAGCCCCACAGCAGTTACAATAAAGCCAAAGGCCGCCACCCAGGAATTCGAGCCGGCCATTTGTCCCATATGAACAGGGAAAATCAGGTTTCCGGCGCCAAAAAACATGCCAAAGAGCATGCTGGCCACCAAAATTATTTGCTTAAAACTAAGTTTTTCTTTCATCATACCACCTAAAATATCACAAGTTGTTTTGCAATTAAAAGCATTTTATTAATTTTACATTATTTTATTAAGATATTCAAGGGTTAACTGTAATATTTAACTGATATATAAGATATATAAACTTTAACCAAATTTCTTTGCGAGTGAGTTTTTTGGGACACCCTTTATGATAGAATATAGTAAACAAAATAATGAGGTTGCAACAATGAAGTCTATATACAGCGCAATATGCAACAATATCGTTAAAAAGGAGCTTCCTGATAACTTTAGAATTGATTCAGATGAAAATTCCGCAGCTTTTCGCTTTGCACCTGGAGCGCTGGATGGAATTTGTCTGCGCCACTCAAATCCTGAACCACTTAACGCTAAGGAAATATCTCTCATGGCAAAAGCCATTAAGGAAATAACTAAAAATAACTATGAAGAAGCGCATGCTGTCTTTTGTGCCCTTTGCCAAAAGAAAAGGGCACTTATAGTTGAAGATCCACTTCTAAAATACATAATTAGGCACGAAAGCTCAATTTCTGCTGAAAGTATTTATAACTGCGCAGTTTATTTAATATTTCACTCCTCCGAAATTGAGTGTGTCAAAATAGGTCTCATTCTTTTTGAAATACTATCCGAGCCCAACGAAGAAATAAAGAAGGCAATTTTACGACTTGCTTTATATGAAGAATTTACTCTCTTTGCCCTTTGGGCAATGCAAAACTGGAAATACTGCAATACAGAAACATTCACTTTAGCCCAAAAGCTTAAGGGATGGGGCAAAATTCATGCGGTGCATAGCCTTGAGGTCACCAGCGATTGGATCAAACGCTGGATATTACTCTACGGAACACAAAATTATGTACTGAATTCCTATTCTGCCCTCACCTGCTGGAAAAAATCAGAAGCAGACGGTGTTTTATTTGGGGAAATTTCGAAATGTGAATATGACGGAATCAGCACTATAATTGACGGTCTTTTGAATGAAGAAGCCTCCATTGGTATATCTGCTTTAGATAATAAAAAAGCAGTGCTTATGAAATTTTTAGAGAAATCCAAAACCTTTGATTTAACCCCTCAAAACTATGAGGTTTTAAGGAACCTAAAGGAATGGGCTGAAGATGCAGGAGAGGATTTCTCCTTTATTGCGGAAGAATGCGGCAAAATTATTAATTGTGAACCAATACAAGAAAGCAAAGGCGAATTAATATGAATCGAAACGAAAAATATGTAATAATTCTTGTTCCATCACAAATGAGGCTGCTAGCTCGCTATGAAATAGATTTTAAAGATGTACTAACAAACTTCTCCTCTGATGAGGTAGAAATAGTATGTCCAAAGATGTATTATTTTACTTTGGAAGATTTGGCCGTTACTCTGGAAAATTTGAAGAAGAAAAATCCCACAGTATCTTACTTCTGCGAATATTGGCTTTACTGGATAGAAGAGCTTTGGGATTTTTTTGGAATAGATTATGCTTGCGATGTCACCAAAGAAGAGAGCTATACCCTAAACCTCGTAAATGAATATGACAATTTAAAGCTCACTAAAAGCAATTATTTTAAAAGCATTATATATAAGCTGGAGGATATCTGGAGCTTTGATTGTGAGGACGATAATGATAAAAGAATTTCAGAAGTGCTTGATATCGACTCTGCGCTGGAGGAAATTAACCGCTTTGAAAGAAACTACGGAAAACCAATTTTAGAGTGGGAATTCACCACTGCTGAAATGGAAAATTACATACAAGACTATGATAACGACTTAACTGTAAAGTTTGCAAGCGAAAATCAGCTTGCTCTTTGCCGTAGGTTTGTTGATGAGTTATGCAAAGAAGATAATAGCCTTGCTTTAAACATTAAGGGTTATTCCTGCTACGGCGGCAACAGGCTTTATGAATGCGACTGGGAATGCTCACGCCAATGCATGCAAAAGCTCTTTGAAAAAACCGATAATCCTCAATATGCCAACACCTTAGGCTACATCTATTATTATGGCAGATGCAATAATGGTGCAGCAGAGTATGAAAAAGCTTTTCATTATTTTGAAATTTCCGCAGCAAACGGACTGTATGAGGGAATGTATAAGCTGGCGGATATGTATTTAAAGGGAAACGGCTGCATAAAAAGCCCTAAAACAGCCAAAAATCTTTATAAAATGGTGTATAACAACGCCATCAAGAACTTCCTTAACGGAGAGGATGCAAATTTTGCCGATGCTGCACTTCGCATGGGAAATGTATATGCAATGGGCATTGACACAGAGGTTGACATAAAAACTGCGTATTTCTACTATCTTGAAGCCTGCTATGCCGCGAAATTAAGGGCTGATAATTCCGATTCATATGGTAACACAACGGTTGTTATAAATGCTCAAAATGCACTCGATAATATAAAAAATCAGCTGGGCAATAACTTTTTTAAGGGCTATATAGACTTTGATACGCCATATATTTTCTCCAAATTTGCATGCAATAACAATTTGTGTCTTTTAAGCAAAAAACAGCTTAGTGAGAGCACGGCTGAACTGAAGGTAAGACGGCTTGACACCCTATCATGCCCTGAGCCAGAGATGGTTTTAATTAATATTCCCGAGCTTGAATTGTGTGAGAGAACCCTTCAACTTACAATAAACGCATTAGATTTAACAGATATTTGGTTTCAAAATAACTCCACAGCGGTTAAGTTCGATTTTTGCTACTGGAATGATTCTGAAAACCGCTTTGAATTCCTTTCTGATTACGTTATGGTGGCATGGGTGAAGGCAGATAAATATAGACTTTCAAAAGATGATTCACCACTTCAAGCTGACAACACCAAATACCGCTTTGTATCGGTGGAATTTTCACCAGGTGGCCGCCGCTACGACTACATATGCGATATAGCAGGTGTAAGGGTGGGAGACACTGTAATAGTAAATGGCTATGAAGGCGAAAGCGAAGTGGTGGTTAAATCAATCTTTGAAAAAAGGATATCCGAGCTGACGCTGCCTTTTAAAAGATATAAAAAAATTTTAAGAAAAAAATAACATAACACACTCCTAAGGTGATTGTCTATTTATTAACAATGCTACCCTTAGGAGTGTATGTTCTCTATTTGCCAATCAATTGGGGATTGGTTTGTTGAAATAAGAAATTCATTTACCTTTGAAAACGGTTTGCTACCAAAAAAACCTCTGGAAGCTGAAAGAGGCGATGGATGGGGAGATTTTATCACCAGATGCCTTGGGTTTGTTATATAGCAGGCCTTACTCTGGGCAAAGGCTCCCCAAAGCACAAAGGCAACTGGGGTGGACTTTTCATTTGCAAGCTGTATTACCCTATCGGTGAAATTCTCCCAACCAAGATTTTTATGAGATGCAGGCTCATGAGCTCGCACCGTAAGAACCGCATTTAAAAGAAGTACCCCTTGTTTTGCCCACTTCACCAAACAACCGTTGTCTGGAATATATGTTCCTATGTCGCTTTGCATTTCCTTATAAATATTCATGAGTGAAGCCGGAATATCCACATTAGGCTTCACGGAAAAGCTTAATCCATGGGCTTGTCCCACATTATGGTAGGGGTCCTGACCTAAAATAACCACCTTCATGCCCTCATATGAAGTTAAATGGAAAGCATTAAAAATATCATACATATCGGGGTAAACAGTGTGCGCGCGATAGTCCTCTGCCAGCTTTTTTCGAAGCTCTTTATAGTAGGGCTTTTGAAATTCGCCAGATAAATATTTACCCCAGTCGTTTTCAAATACAACACTCATTGCGGAACAATTCCTGTCATGGTGAGCTGGTAACGCTCTTTAAATGCGCCTTTTTTATCCATTATATTTATAGCCAGATAGGCCAAAGCTGTGAACACACAGGCCGTGAGAATTGCAGCAAGATCACCATTCATGTTAAAAGGGGCAGCCAAAAATTTACTTCCCACAACACACCCTAAAATGAAGAACAAAAGTGGAATTCCATACATTATCAAGCTGGCGCCCAAAACGCCCTCCAACTGCATTTCCACCGTAACCATATCACCCGCCTTAGCGTTAAGGGTATTTTTAACCCTTGCCTCCATGTGCAGGTTTTGCTTTCCCACCATACATTGTCCGCAGTCACCGCAGGCTGTGGTACGCTCTAAGACCACAATGGCATCATCACCTTGTATTTCCTTTACCTCTAAAACCTCAAGCATTTATTTTTCTAACCTTTCAAGTATATTGCACATCGAATCATCTGCATAGGGAATTCCCATTTCTCTCTTAAGACACGGCCCATGACAGTCAGAACCGGCAGAAACTGCCAGGGAATGCTCATTGCAATATTTTTTATAATATTCAAACTGCTCCATAGCTGGGTTATACGGGCTTAGACACTCCACACCCTTTATGCCATATTCCACAAAATCATCCAACATTTCCTTTGGCATAACACTTCCCCTGAAATGATAGCTAGGGTGCGCTAACACCGGAAATGCCCCCACGCTCTTTAAAAATGCTACAGCTTCCCTGGAGCCCACAAAACCTAAGGGGGGCATGTCCAACTCTGCCTTTAAAGCGGCAAATTCCAAATATCCATCCACAATGCCCTTCATTTCCAAATAATTAAGAGCCGGGAAACCGCCTAAAGATGGGTCGGGCGAATAACACTCAAATTCATTCATATCAATTGAAGAAAACTTCCTGGAAAGCTGCTCCATTATGGTGTGGTCTCTTTGAGCGCGGTAGTCATTGGCGCTCTTACCAAAGGCTGCCATTTCGCTGAATTTTTCATCAGAAAAATCATACCCTAAAATGTGAATTTCCATTCCCTTATAGGTAGTAGTAAGCTCTATTCCATTCATAGTGCCTACTCCCGAGCCGGATAGAGTATTCCTAAATTCTTCAATTGCAGCCACGGAATCGTGGTCAGTTACACATGCAAAGCCTAATTTTTTTTCAATTGCCATCTTAGCCATTTGCTCTGCCGTAAGAGAGCCGTCAGAACAGGTGGTATGAAAGTGCATATCAATTCTTCTCATATTAAAATTGTAGCACAAACCGGCATTTAATTAAAGTTTTAAATGTTTCATTTAAAGGCAATGTTTCAAATTTTAGGCTTCTTTCTGGCTTAAAAACATCAATTTTAATAAAACACGGCAGGATATTTTGGGTGATATTGAATAAAATATCTTCTCATTTTTCACACCGAAATTAAATTAAACACAAAAACCCTCAATGAACCCGGAAAATCTCGAATTCATTGAGGGCTATGCTACATTGAGCCAAAAGCATTTCAGCAATTCACAATGCCAGTTTTCATTTTGCTATTATCGTGCCACGCTATTTTGGAATTATATTCCCATGTAGCTAGCTCATAACAAGCTCTCCTCAATTCATCACATATAGGGTATAGGTTACACTATTTAATTATTCTAAAATAAGAAAGAACAGCTAAAACCAACCCAATAACACAATAAATTTGGATGAGCCATGCCGCAATGCCTACAATCCAGCCAATAAGGGCAATTCCGCCCAAAAGTGAGCCAATCCAGCCCGACACTACAGACACAACAACGTATATAATAACAGACTTCAAAAGCGAAGATCCGTTCTTTAGATTAAAGCTTAAAGGAAATAATCTGTGCAATATATTCACCTCCATAAAATTCAAGTATATTTTATAAAGTTTTTTTCATCTGCGCAATCTAATTAATGGAATTTTAAAGTAATTAATCTTAGCTGAATTTTTTAAATTTGTTTTCATTAAAAGTGGCAAGGGGGGTTACCTCATTGCCACTTTACTCATCTTATAATATCGTCTAAAACCTCACCAAGATTCAAGCTTTCTTCATTGCAGGAGGATTTTGTTTTAAAGCTATTTTTTTCTTTGGAAACATTGACTTTATTTACCAATGTCTCCAGCATTTCATTAGAGTAACCCTTTAACATTTTCATTCTGCGTTTTGCTCCAAGTAAACTCTCGAATGCTTCCGTATAGGCAAGACAGTCCCCCGCACTATCTCCATTGGCCATATCTATTATAAAGCCTTCATCCTTTTTTATTACGCACACATAATACATACCATATGCCCTCCATATTTAAAAGAACATAGCCTCTGTCCAATGGGAGTTTTGATAAACATCATTAACCATATACCAATACACTCCCTCGCTGTCCTCAAGGGATGTATAACCCACCTCAATTTCTCCGCTGTAGATTATATACATATCTTCATAGGTATAGCTGCTTTGATAATTGCCGTCATAATCATAAAAATCATACACAAAGTAGATTTCATCATTTTCTTTAAACTGCAAAAGGTCTCTGCTTGCCATATTTGTTGAATCATCAATCACACGGTACCCCTCCACATAGCCATAGGGAGAGTCATCATCATATTTCAGCATTATCTCAATATATGTTGTGTCATTAAGTATTGCTGGCACATACCCTGTGAACACATTTGTGCCGTCATATCGAGTTTGAATTCCTTCTGAGTAATATGCCACCACAACATCATCCAGCGAAACCCAGGTGTTGTCAAAATTTAAAAGGAGGTTATCATTATCATCCAATTCATAATACTGGTCGCTGCCCAAATCGGCGTATCCTTCCCCATCATCAAGCCACGCCTGAACCTCAATGTTGACAATGTTTTCCCAATCTAAATCGCTAAGGGGAAGCACATTTTTTCCATCGATATATTCAGGTGTTGGCATTGTGAAGGTTCCATCGGCGTAGTCATAGCTCTCCACGGAATTGCTATTATACCATTCGTACTCCTCGTAGTCCTCTCCTTCAGATGTTATTAGCAAATCCTGAATAGTACGCTGTTCATAGTTAACCTTGCCTCCCGCCATTATGTTCACAAAGTTATCAAAAAATTCATAGCAGCTTCCAGAATAGCCTATACCAGAGAAAAAGCTTTTTGCATACTCATAGGAGTAAAGGTCGGAATATGGAAAATACATTGAAAGTCCGCAGGAACCTTGTATTTGGCAGTTGTTTCTATATTTAACCGCGCTCCTTATGCAATCCACCAAATCATTGGCTTTAACCACATCAAGATTTTTGGTAAAATCCACTATATCAATTAAGTCATACTCTCCCTCGGCATAGCTTTTGGCGTTGGCGCGTGCGGTGGATATCACAGTGTAGTTTTTCTGGAAAAGCATCTCGTTGGCGCTTTCCATGTATTTGTTAAGAGCCTCATAAACTCTGGGTATTTCCCTTAGGGAGGTTACTGATAAGGTTTGGTAGTTGTCACTGCTTTGAACATAACTATCCACCACTTTAATTCCCAAATCCACTGAATCCATGCTGGGGTTTTCCTCCAGGGCCGAAAGCCAATCGGTGTAATACCACCCGCCTGAAGGCTCAGTTTCCTCGCTGGCAATAAGATAATCAGCATAAGGCTCCAGCATAAAGGCTGTTTCAATGTTTGCCATAAGACATGCATCAAAGCCCACCACATCAAATTTCACCTTCGCGTCTTTAAGGGCTTGAGCTATATCCGGCAAATAGAGGGAATCATCGGTGTATATCTCATCGTATCCAAAACCATAAACCGAACCTCCGCCATGGTCCCAGAAAATAAGAATATAACGCTCAGCCGGATAATTCTCAGCAGCAAAGGAAATAAAACTGCAAAGAGCATCTGAAGTGAGCATTCGGCTTTCTCCCAGGGAGGCAAGGGAATATATTTCACCATCCTCAATAAGCCACCTTTCGACTTCCTCATCAGTCATAACATTGTTAGCCCATTCCTGAGTTCCGCCAGTTTGCAAAACAATTTTCACATTTTCCCCAACATCAGAATCTATCATTTCCTGAATGTCATCAGTGGCGCAGCCATAAAGAGATTCCAGGTCGCTTCCGACCATGTAAACCATTACGGTTACGCTGCAGTCTTCATTCTGTGAAACATTGGTATAAAAATCCCTTAAGGCAGTTGCATCTAGGTCTGAGGAATAAACTCCGCTGCCGGAAGAAGTGCCGCTATTGTAGTTGGAATGCGGGATATATTCGCTATAGAGATCATCAGAATCATCACTTAATAATATCCCGCAGGCTATGCCAATAATAATAAGAATCACAGCAATAAGCCAGCCTTTTTTCTTTTTACGCTTTGGTAGAGTGTAGGGTTGATAATAACCTCCTGGCTGCTGATTGCCATAACCATTATATCCTTGCTGAGTGTAATTCGGCTGGTTGTAGCCCTGTTGTCTCATTTGGGCATTTTGTTGCCAACGACTTTGCCCATAGCCCGACACCCCTTGATTTAAGGAGTTAGGGTAATTATTGGGCTGCGAATAGCTACTTTTGTCAGAATTTCCCGGGGAATTCTGACTGCCATAGAACATAGCAGAGTTTTGGGAGGAATTATTTACAACGCTCGTGCTTCTACCGCAATTGGAACAAAATTTTGAATTATCCGGCAGAGCCTTACCACAATACCTGCAAAACATTTTATATTTCCTTCCTGCTTGAAATCTCAATTAATTGCTTATATTTTAGCATAGTTTACGTTTTGTGCCTAACTGAGGGGAAATTTTTAGGAAAATGATGTTGGTAAATAATGTTTATGCTATAATTAAACCAAATAGGATAAAAGAATGCAAAATAAATATTTCACATCAGCCATAATTGTGGCAGCGGGCAGCTCTGTAAGGATGAATTGCCCAGGAAATAAAAACTATTTACCAATTCAAGACATACCAGCTTTAAGCCTTACTCTAAAAGCCTTTGATGAGTGCACAGTGATAGACGAAATAGTCTTGGTTTATAAAAAGGAAGAACTTTCCTTTGCCATAGAAGCTGTAAAATGCGCTGGAGTTAAAAAAAACGTCAGCTATGCCATAGGCGGCACAACCCGACAGGAATCGGTATATAACGGGATTTTGGCGGTAAGTCCATCCTGCAACTACGTGGCAATTCATGATGGGGCAAGAGTTATGATAACCCCAGAAGTCATAGAAAAAGTCATGAAAGCTGCCTATGAATCAGGTGCAGCCACATCTGCAAGGAAAGTAACAGACACTCTTTGCACACTAAATGAGAGTCTATCCGAAATTGGAGAATACATAAACAGAGACTCATGCGCTTTAATTCAAACTCCGCAATGCTTTGATTACTCGCTTATAAAAAAAGCCCATGATGAGGCACTTAAGGAGCATGTTTCAGCCACCGATGACACTTCTTTGATCAAAAGGCTGGGAAGAGAAGTTAAATTGGTGTTCACAGATGGGAAAAATCTAAAATTGACCCACCCTGAGGATGTGGTTATTGCCAGAGCAATAATAGAAAGTAGACAAAATAACAATCTCAACAAAGGAGAAAATGAGAATGCAGTTAAATGAAAACACCTCAGTGCAGATATTTTACAAAATGATGAAATCCCGTCTTTTTGAAGAAATGTGCGTTAGGCTCAAAGAAAAAGGTTTCATTGCAGATGAACTTCACCTTTCCTACGGACAAGAAGGAATTTGTGCCAGTGTGTGCGCGTTAAGTGTTAATGACTACATATTCTCCTCACACAGAAGCATTGCTGTGGGCATTGCTGCAAATTTAGATGAAACCGCTCTTTTTACAGAGCTTTTGGGAATAAAGGAAGGAACATGCGGTGGTAGAAGCGGAATAAGTTCCATAGCAAACAGACGCCAAAACTTTTTTGGAGCTTCCCCTCTTTTGGGAGCAGCATTTTCAAAGGCTGTGGGAGCAGCCCTTGCGTTAAAACTGAAAAATGAAAACAGATCTGTTATATGCTATGCAGGCGACGGAGCAGCCTCCACGGGGCAGTTTTACGAGGCTCTTAACTTGGCCGCATTAAAGAAACTTTCAATCGTGTTTTTCATTGAAAACAACTGCTATGCAGGAAGGCTCAGAGCAGATGAAGCAAACAATGTGGCAGATATTGCCACCAGAGCCAAGGGATTTGATTTAACAGGAATAATCACTGATGGAAATAGTCCAGCTGATGTTTACACAGCCACCTTGCAAGCACTGGAATATGCAAAACAAAATTCCTGCCCCGTGATACTGGAGGCTAAAACCTACCGATTAGCCGGGCACTACTACAACGAAATTCAGAACTACCGAAGCGAAGATGAAGCCAAAGCTTGGCTGAAATACGACCCAATCGAAAATCATGTTCAATATATGATAAATCAAGGCATGGGCAAGTTGGAGGACTTCATTCTACTAAGAAGCAAAATAAAGGATGAAATTGACCGCGCTGCAGATAAAGCATTAGACCAATTATCATATCAAAGCATTTCATCAAGGGTGGAGGCATAAAAATGAGTTTTGCATACGCGAAGGCAATAAGCAGTGCACTTATATCAAAAATGTATAAAGATGGCGACATCATTGTTATGGGACCTTCCGTTTTCACCTCCGGCAGATACGGCGAAACCGAAGGCATAGCTCAGAAATTTCCCACCAGAATTATTGAGTGCGGAATTGATGACGATGCAAATGTAAGAGCGGCTTTAGGCATGGCCATGGTGGGAATGCGTCCGGCGGTATTTGTGAACGGCAAATATTTATTTCGAATAATGGATGCTTTAGTGAATGAAGCTGCCTTAACAGATGAAATTTACAACTCTCAATTCCCGTCAAATATGGTAATTTTGGCGGATGTGGGCGCAATGCCTGGAAGAAGCGCGCAGGAGAACTTTCTTTTTGAAGGACTATTTTGTGCAGTTCCAAATCTTAAAGTGGTGTATCCGTCAAGCGCTGAAGATGCCAATTTAATTTTAAAGGATTCCCTCGACCAAGACGGTCCTGTGCTATTTTTGATGAATGAGAAACTTCTAAGAGAAGAAGGAGAGTTCACCAAAAGCGAAGATGTCATGTTTTTAGGGCAGGCAAATGTTGTAAAGGAAGGAGACTTTGCCACCATAATCACCTATGGGCCAATGGTAAAGGAAGCAGTTTTAGCAGCACAAACCGCCCAGAGAGCATCAATTGAATGCGAAATAATTGACTTAGTCACCTTAAGTCCAATAGATACGGCAGCAATCGTTCGCTCCGTTAAAAAAACAGGCAGAGTTATAATTGCCCATGAAGGCCACAAAACCTGTGGATTGGGCGCAGAAATAAATGCGTTAATTACAGAAAGTTCTGCCTTTGACTATTTAGAAAGACCAATAATGAGGGTTTGCGGCAAAGATGCACCTTTGAGCTACAACGAAGAGTCATACAATAGCTGCATTCCAAGTTGGAATGATATATACGAAGCCATAGCGCAGTTGGCATAACGACATAATTTTACCATTGAAATTAGGGAGGAAAAATGGAAGAAACAAACAGAGTAAAGGCATCTCCTGCCATAAGGAAGATTGCGAAACAGTACAATATCGACTTAAATGAAATAGTTGGCACAGGAGAAGGCGGAAGAATAGAGGCTGAAAACATTGAAAGCTACCTGCTGAATAGAAGGCATCTATCATTTTCGCAAATGGCCGAAGGCGATAAAAAAAATTTAGATGATGCCATAGACACGAATGAAGCTGATGAATATGCTTCATATATGGACAAAAGCCTTATGGATTCTGAAGCAGAGGAAAGCAGTAACGAAAAGCCAAACTACGATGAAGAAGACTATGGTATTTCATTTTTAGGAGATGATATAG
>CAVEWD010000002.1:0-28294 GCA_963619195.1 bacterium
GACGGGCTTTCATCTCGGATACAAGTAACCGAGAATTCCCGCCCGACTACTTAAAGAATCAAGTAAAGTTATGATATATGCTTTAGCATGCTTTGTCAAGTAAATTAAGGTGAAAAAAGCTATTATAAGCGCATTTTTCTTATTTTAAGCTTTCTTTTTATATAAAGACGACACCCTTGTTTCAGAGCCGTTGGCAATTTTAACATAGTTCACCCTATGCTTATAAAGAATTAACCCTCCGACAAGGCAAATGAACAAAAGCGGAATGGAAAAGCCATATACAACTGCGGTAAACACCATGAACGCTAAGGTTACACACACAGTGCCCACAACAATGTAGTCGCTCAGCAAAGCCACCGCCACCAAAAGAACACAAAGAGCAACTCCCAAAAGAGGCTTCACTGCAAAACCAAAGCCCAAAAGAGTGGCCAAGCCTTTGCCGCCCTTAAAATTTAAATAAAATGGGAACATATGCCCTAAAATTGCCCCTGTGGAGGCAGCATAGGTGAAGTTAACGCCGGATTCCAGTAATTTACTCACTAAAAAGGCTGCCAAGAACCCCTTGCCAATATCTACTATGGCTGTTATAACCCCATAACGAAAGCCCAAAACCAAAACAGAATTTGAAGCGCCGGAATTATGGGAGCCATAGTTTCGTATGTCTATTTTCTTAATGAGCCTTCCCAATAAATAGGAGGGATGCACACACCCTAACAGATAGCCAACCACAAGTGCTAAAATGAATGTTAAAACTAATTTCATGTCATTCACCTTCTTTACATATTAACTAATAATAAACGCTATATTCGCTCAAAAATCACTGCATCGTAGCTATTTATAGCCTTTTTCACTTCCTCCTGTCCATGCACTGTCCAGGTTACAATTAAGGCTTTGGTGAATTTTCTTATGAGCCTTAATTCAAAGGGGTTGTCACCATAGCGGTAGGCAATGAACTGAGGGCGAGAAAGTGCGTTTACAAAAAGACGCTTTAAAAGGAAATTTGTTACATTTCTCTTATTTTTCATTTCATCCTCAGCCAGCTGCCCTCTTAAAACCTCGGGGGCATTCTTTTTAAACCACCTTACCAGCATAGGGTTAAAGGATTCCACGCAGTAGGGACCGCTATAGCCCTTTAACATTTCATAAACCACAGGACAAATGCGGGTGTTGTAAAAGCCCTCCTGCATTTTTATTTCGCAAATGAGAGGCACCCCTCCCAAAACCTCAAGAACCTCTGAAAACAAAGGGATTTTTTCCTGTGAGCTTCCTAAATTTAAGCTTTGGAGCTCTTTATATGTGAGTTCACAAATTTTTTTATCAACTCCGCACATTCTTTTCAGGGAATCATCATGAAACACCACAATTTTGCCATCCAGAGTGTATTGCACATCCAGTTCCACCCCTATGCCATTTAAGGCTGCCGCTCTAAAGGCAGGAAGAGAGTTTTCCTCTATTCCGCAGTGGAAAAGTCCTCGATGCGCATAAAATTTGGCAGGGAAGGTTTCCCCGTTTCGTTTCCCGGGAAATATCAAAAACAGATATATTAAAGCCAAAACAAAAACAGCTACAGCAAAACCCAAGTTAGTCCTCCGTGTCGTAGGCCTCCAAACCCTTTTTCACAGCCACAGTGGAGTCTCCGTGTTTAACTCCCAGCATAAATATGAAGGAAATCACAAGGCAAACCACTGCATAGGGGAAAAGGGTGAAATAGCCCACATATTCTAAAAGCGCTCCAGATAAAATCGGCGTTAGAATTTGAGCCGACATAGAGAAGGTGTAGTAGATGCCTGTGTATTTGCCAATATCTCCTCCCTTTGACATTTCCACCACCATTGGCAGAGTGTTAACTATTATTGAGGCATAGCCAATTCCCATGGCCACAATAATTATAATCATGCTTGCATGATAAGATTTATAGAATGAAGCAGCAAAGAAGGAAACTGCCATAATGAGAATTCCTCCCAGCACAGCCTTTTTGCGCCCAATTTTTGAAGTTATTATGCCGATTGGGATATAGGCAATGGTGGCAGCCACAGTGGCAACCATTAAATTTGAAGCAAAGCCTCCCCCGGCAAGGCCAAGGTAGCTTTGAACATACTTCGAAAATGACGTGGTTACAGCATTATAGGCCATAAAGAAGAAGAATATTGAAAGAAGAATTCCCCTGAAACTGGCCTTCATTTCCTTAGAGAATTCCATATTTCCACAAGAAGCCATAACATCATCCTCTGTGGGGAATTTAGCCTCCAAATCTTCCCTTTCCTTCACAAAACGGTTTTCCTTAACCGTGGCAAAAAGAATTATCACAGCCAGAACCATTAAAGCTGAAACAGCTCCGAAAAAGGGAGTGTAGTTCACCTTGCCGCTGTCCGGCATTAATATCATTATCAAAACCAAGGAGAAAAGCCCGCCAACTGTGCCCATTAAGTTTATAACGGCATTTGCCTTGGAACGCAGCTGCTTTGGGGTAACATCACTCATGAGTGCCACGGCCGGCGAGCGGTAAACTGCCATTGATAGCAAGGTTATGCCAAGGCAAATGAGAAACAATACCAAATTTTCATTTTTATCTGCCACCGCAAGAAAGTTCATTGCCACCACCGCTACAGCAGTGCCTCCCAAAATAAAGGGCATTCTTTTTCCAATTGGAGTTTTGGTTCTGTCGGAAATTCCTCCGAAAACAGGCAGCATAAACAAAGCCAACACATTATCCACAGCCATAAGTACGCCGGATAAGGTGTCGCCTATTTTAAAGGTATTTTTCAAAATTAATGGTATAACATTGTCGTAGAGCTGCCAAAACGCACAGATTGAAAGAAAGGCAAAGCCCACAAAAAAGGTCCTTTTAGTATTAAGCTTCAAAGCACTTCTCCTTTGTTTTTATTTATATTTTACTTTATGTTTGCATTCTTGTCAACATTACATCACCTGAGTGCTGGCTTTAACCATAAAGGGCTACTCCTCATAAAAATCCGCATCACCATAATAGCCATCAGCAGATGAGGACTTCAAAAATTCAGTTAGCGCCTTTCCATCATTCAAAAACACCATTTGGTCATAATAGGGCGGGAAGCACTTGCGGTAGGCTCCATAACGAAAACGCTCATCTAAAAGCACAGCGCAGCCCTTGTCGTCCTGGGTGCGGATAACTCTGCCCATGGCCTGAAGCACTTTATTCATGCCGGGATACACATAAGCGTAGTCAAAGCCGTTTTTCCCCATGTTGTCGTAGTGTTTTTTTATAAGCTCCCGTTCAGTGCAAATTAGAGGAAGACTCACACCGCAAATAACGGCGCCAATGAGCTTATCCCCCACTAAATCCACAGCCTCCCCAAACACTCCGCCAATCACAGCAAAGGCTGTAACAGCACTATTGTTTGTGAATTTAGACAAAAAAGCGCTTCTCTCCTCCTCGCTCATTTTCCTCTGCTGCGCCATAATTTCGTCGGAATAAAGCTTTTTATATTCCTCGCACACAGCCTCCATATAAGCATATGAAGGGAAAAACACAATGTAGTTGCCTCTTTTGGAGGATATAGCGGTGTGAATGCGTTCTGCCGCCTGTTTGTAGTAGAGCCCCCGCTTTGCATAGGTGGTTACAATGCTGGTATCCACAGCTATTTTAAAGTTATCCTTATCAAAGCTTGAGTCCACATTTAAAAGAAAATCATCGTGGTTACCCCCTAAAATTTCACAGTAGTAGTCCAAGGGGGTGAAGGTGGCAGAAAAGAAAACTCCGCTTTTGGCTTTTTTTAATATTTCATTTAAATATTCCCTGGCATCGGTGCAAAAGAGCTTTAAGATTCCATCAGATTTGCTGTAGTAAAACACATGGGATGTTTTTCTTATTTCATAAAGGGATATGAAGCTATTAATGTTAAAATACATATCCAAAATGTGAGAATAGCGTTCCTCTGAGGAATTGGCGCGGGAAAGATATTTATCAGCTTCAGTGTTAAATTTGCCAAGCAGCTCCATGAATTCATTTGGCACATCACTTGTCACATAGTCCCCATCCTTAGGGCAGCGCAGGGCAAATTCATTGAAGTAATCCAAAATTTCATTGGCGTGTTTGGTTAAATTCCTCAGGGTGGGAGATAGACGTTTTAGCTTAATTAAGTCGGATTTTTTTATTTCCCCGGAATACATTTGACGGCTTCTCTCAGGCAAATTGTGGGCTTCATCCACTAAGAATATAAAATCTCTTTGGACTGAGCCCTCCTCAAAGAAACGCTTTAGGGCTGCCTGGGGGTCGAAAACATAGTTATAATCGCAAATAATCACATCGGCATAAAGGCTTAAGTCTAAGGAAAGCTCAAAGGGGCACATTCCTTTTTCCTTCGCTAAAACCTCAATTTCCTCCTGAAGCATTAAATTGCCATGGCCTAAAATCTCCTTCTCAAAGGAAGAAAATTTGTCGTAATATTTCATGGCATATTCACAGTCAATTGGGTTGCAGGTGCATTTTTCCTTAAAGCATGTTTTTTCCTTTGCCGTTATTTCCACCACCCGTATGTCCCTTAGCCCCTTAGCATCCAAAATTTTCATGGCATTTGCCGCCACCTGCTTTTGGGTGGATTTGGAGGTGAGATAAAAAATTTTAGCATCCTCCAAATACGGCATGGCTTTTATGGCCGGATAAAGAGCGTTTAGGGTTTTACCGCTCCCTGTGGGAGCATTCATAAACACATTTTTGCCGGATTTGATTATTTTATAAATTTTATTTATGGTTTCCTTTTGATATTTTCTGAAGGGGTAAGGAAATTTCATTTGCGAAATGCTCTCATCACGCCTTTCAATGCGGTAATTAAGCATTTTTACATAGGCGCAATATTCAAGACAAAGCTCATTAAAATGCTCAGTTAACTCATTAATGTTCTCTTTATATTCAAAATGCTTAATTTCCTTTTTTTCACCGCTTGAAATATAGGTGACCTTTAATCCGATTGAATCAAGGTCATTTTCAATGCAGAACATATAGCCATAGGTGCGGCACTGAGCTAAATGAGCCGGCATGGGCTCTGAAATTTCAGATAAATCCATTGAGGTAGACTTGATTTCCTCAATCACAGGGGCTCTATCCGGGCTTAACACCCCATCGGCTCTTCCCGACACCCAAAGGGCAATATCGCCAAAAATGCCCTCACAACTTAGGGTGTATTCACTCAAATCGTAAGGGCCGTATTTACTTTGCACATACTGATGAAGGCGCACACCCTCCTGCATGCGCCCGCGAGATGCATATCGGTTGTCAATGGAGCCGGAGAGCCTGCCGCGAGAGCAAAGCTCCCCCACAGAAATGCTGTAGGTTTTCATTTATGTTTCTCCTGTAATTAAAGAAGCTATAATAAATATGAACATATAGCTGCCGCGAAAGCGACAGCTATGATAGATTATTTTTTATTCTGTAACTTCTTCCTCTTCATTTTCCTGCTCTTTATTCACCTTAGCGATGGCGGCTATTTGAATGTCGCCCTCAAGGCTCATGAGCTTAACACCGGAGGTTGCACGCCCCATGGTAGAAATTCCAGCGGAATCCATTCTTATAACAACCCCATCGTTGGAAATTATCATCACATCGTTAACTTCTCTGTCGATGCAGGTTATTCCCGCCACAAAGCCTGTTTTGGAGTTGAACTTGTAGTTTTGAACACCCTTTCCTGCTCTGTTCTGTACAGGGTAGAGGTTCATTTTTGTGAGCTTGCCGTAGCCATTTTGGGTTACAGTGAGGATATGCTTATTTTCCTCGGCAATATCCATTCCCACAACACAGTCTCCCTCTGAGAGCTTAATGCCTTTAACTCCTATGCTGCTGCGGCCTGTTGGACGCACATCCTCTTCACTGAAGGTAATCGCAAAGCCAGATTCTGTGCCCATGATTATGTTTTTCGCGCCATCGGTGTGCTTCACATCAATGAGCTCATCACCTTCATTTAAGGTGATGCCTATAATTCCGCTCTTTCTGGAGGAATCATATTCGCTTAGGGCTGTCTTTTTAATTATGCCGCCTCTTGTGGCCATAACAAGATAGCTTTCGTCGTTAAATTCCTTCACAGGAATCACTGCTGTAATCTTTTCATCAGGATCCAACGGCAGAATATTCACCACCGCCGTGCCCTTGGCAGTGCGCCCACCCTCTGGAATTTCATAGGCCTTTAAGCGGTAAACCTTGCCCTTATTGGTGAAGAAGAGAATGTAGCTGTGGGTGGAGGTCATGAAAAGGTGCTCCACAAAGTCGTTTTCACGGGTTGTGTGGGTTGAAACGCCCTTTCCGCCCCGCTTTTGTGAACGGTATGTGGAAAGAGGCAGCCTCTTAATGTAGCCCACATGGGTTATGGTGATGGCCACATCTTCTTCCTCGATTAAATCTTCAATATCAATATCGTTGCTGTCGTTTTCAAAGGCAGTGCGGCGTTCGTCGTTATATTTTTCCTTTATTTCAAGCATTTCCTGCTTGATGATATCCTTCACCATTTTTTCGCTTTCCAAAACGGCTCTGAGGTGAGCAATGAGCTTTTCAATTTCGTCATATTCGTTTTGAATTTTCTCGCGTTCCAAGCCCTGAAGTCTTCTTAGCTGCATGTCCACAATGGCCTTTGCCTGCACAGCACTAAGACCAAAACGCGCCATTAAGCGTTCTTCAGCGTCGTTATAGGAGGAACGTATAATTGAAATGACCTCATCGATATTGTCAAGCGCAATAAGGTAGCCCTCTAAAATATGAGCTCTGGCAAGAGCTTTATCTAAGTCGAATTTTGTTCTTCGAACAATAACCTCTTCCTGATGAGCAATATAGCACTCCAGAATCTGCTTTAGGTTTAAAACCTTTGGCTGATTGTGGTCCAACACCAGCATGATAACCCCGAAGGTGTCCTCCAGCTGGGTATTTTTATAAAGCTGGTTTAAAACAATCTGAGCATTGGCGTCCTTTTTCAGGTCAATAACAATTCTGATGCCGTTTCTATCGGAAAAATCGTGGATATCAGAAATGCCCACAATTTTTTTGTCCTTTACCAGATCAGCGATTTTTTCCACCAAATTGGCCTTATTGACCATATATGGAATTTCCTTAACCACAATTCTCTGCTTTAGGCTGGTGGCCTGCTCAATTTCAACTCTGGCTCTCACCTTGATTCTTCCGCGGCCTGTGGTGTAGGCGCTTATAAGGCCGCCCTTGCCCATTATGATGCCGCCTGTTGGGAAGTCTGGGCCCTTAACATATTTTGTTAGGTCCTTGGCGGTAAGCTCCGGATTATCCATTAAGGCAACTGTGGCATCAATTACTTCTCCCAGGTTATGGGGAGGAATGTTGGTGGCCATACCCACGGCAATACCGTTGGAGCCATTCACCAAAAGGTTCGGGAAACGGCTTGGGAGCACAGAAGGCTCCTTTAGGCTTTCATCAAAGTTTGGAATGAAATCCACGGTGTCTTTATTTATGTCTCTTAGCATTTCAGAGGCTAATTTCGACATTCTGGCTTCTGTGTAACGCATAGCAGCAGGCTTGTCGCCATCCACAGAACCGAAGTTGCCTTGACCATCCACCAGCATATAACGGGTGGAGAAATCCTGAGCAAGCCTTGCCATGGCATCGTAAATTGAGGAGTCGCCATGAGGGTGGTATTTACCCATAACATCACCCACAATTCTAGCACTCTTTCTGTAGGGAGAATTGCTTCTGACTCCCAGCTCGTCCATGGAATATAAAATTCTTCTGTGCACCGGCTTTAAACCGTCTCGCACATCCGGCAGGGCTCTTCCCACAATAACGCTCATGGCATAGTTAATGTAGGACTTTTGCATTGTGTCCACAAAGTCCACATGCTTTATATCGTCATATTTCTTTTCTTCTTCTTGGGTTATATCTTTATTTTCGTCCATATTCACTCACCTTAAATATCCAGGTTATCCACCTTAGTGGCATTTTCCGTAATGAAGTCCTTACGGGGCTGAACTTGATCTCCCATAAGAATGGAGCAAATCATGTCTGCCCTCATGGCATCCTCAATTGTTACCTTAAGAAGGGTTCTGTTGTGAGGCGACATTGTGGTTTCCCAAAGCTGCTCAGGGTTCATTTCACCAAGGCCCTTATATCGCTGCAGCTCCACCTTTTCTCTGCCAAGCTCCTCATAAACCGCCTCCAGGGCATCATCATCGTAGCAATAGCGGATATCCTTGCCCTTTTGCACCTTATAAAGAGGCGGCTGGGCAATGTATACATAGCCATGGTCAATAAGCCCGGGCATGTAGCGGTAGAAGAAGGTCAAAAGCAATGTTCTTATATGAGCTCCGTCCACATCGGCATCCGTCATAATTATAATTTTGTGGTAACGCGCCTTGGCAATATCGAACTTATCGGAAATGCCGGTGCCAAAGGCTGTTATCATTGAGCGAATGGTGTCGCTGGAAAGCATTCTGTCCTCTCTAACCTTTTCCACGTTCAGGATTTTACCTCTAAGGGGCAAAATTGCCTGAATTTTCGGATCTCTTCCCTGTTTGGCGCTGCCGCCTGCACTGTCGCCCTCAACTATGTAAATTTCACAGTTGGCGGGGTCACGATCGGCACAGTCAGCAAGTTTGCCAGGAAGAGATGCTGTGTCGAGGCCGGTTTTTCTTAAAACCTGTTCTCGGGCTCTTTTAGCCGCCGCTCTGGCTCTTGTGGCCAAAATGGCCTTTTCAAGAATCTTTTTAGCCTCCTGAGGGTGTTCCTCCAGATATGCGGTGATGCTATCTCCCACAAGCTTATCCACCATGCCCCTGATTTCAGGGTTACCCAGCTTTGTTTTGGTTTGCCCTTCAAATTCAGGGTTTTTAAGCTTAACACTTATAATGGCAGTAAGCCCCTCGCGGATATCTTCTCCGCTTAGATTTTCCTCGTTTTCCTTTAAGAATTTAAATTTCTTCGCATAGGCGTTAACACTGCGGGTGAGGGCGCTTTTGAAGCCATTCATGTGCATTCCGCCCTCTGTGGTGTTTATGTTGTTGGCATAGGAGGCAATATTTTCATTGTAGCTGTCGGTGTATTGCATTGCCACCTCCAGCTCCCCTGCCTCTGCTTGTTTTTCAAAATAGATTACGCTTTCAGTTAGAGCCTCTTTACCCTGGTTAAGCAGATGAACATATTCCACCAAACCTCCCTCATAGCAGAAGGTTTCGCTTGTTGGCTCCTCCAATCGGTCGTCAGTTAAGGTTATTCTAAGCCCTTTGTTTAAAAATGCTAGCTCCTGCAGACGGTGTCTTAAGGTGGCATAGTTAAATTCCAGCTCAGAGAAAATCAAGGCGTCAGGCTTAAAGGAAACCGTGGTGCCGGTGAGCTTTGTTTTTCCCGTTACGGTAAGGGCGTTCTGAGGCTTTCCGCGTTTGTAGTCCTGCTCGTGAATTTCTCCGTTTTGATAAACTATCACATGAAGCCACTCACTTAGAGCATTCACCACTGAAACGCCAACGCCATGCAGACCTCCGGAAACCTTGTAGTTGGTGTTGTCGAATTTTCCTCCGGCGTGCAGCTTTGTTAGAGCTACCTCAACTGCGCTCTTTTTATATTGTGGGTGAATTCCTGTAGGGATGCCTCGACCGTTATCCACAACCGTAATAGTTTCTCCCTTGTTTATGGTTACCTCAATATGGGTGCAAAAGCCCGCCAAGGCTTCATCCACAGAGTTGTCCACTATTTCATACACCAAATGGTGAAGTCCGTTTTTACCCGTTGAGCCAATATACATGCCCGGGCGCTTTCTTACGGCTTCAAGGCCCTCCAAAACCTTTATTCCGCTGGCATCGTAGTTGTTTGTTGCCATATCTCATTTCCTCTTTCTGTAAAATTAAAGTTTATCCTGTTAATAACGCCGTTTGCTGCTTTGAAAAAAAACGTGTTTTCTCCGGTGTCGAAATCGACTCCTGTGCAGGTTATGAAAACCTGCTTACCCATAAGCATTCTCACCAGGGCACTTCGGCGGCTCTCGTCTAATTCGCTCATAACATCATCCAAAAGCACCACCGGCATTTGAGATTTTTTTTCCATAATTAAATCGCAAACTGCCATTTTAAGGCTCACCGCAATGCTTCTTTGCTGCCCCTGGGAGGCAAAGCGCTTTGCGTCGGCCCCATTTATGAAAAAATTCACATCGTCATGATGCACCCCAATGCTGGTGGAGAAAATTGCCAAATCCACCGCTCTGCTTTCCTTAAGGGCCTTTTCATAGGATTGCTTGATTTCATCAGCCGAAAGGGCTGTGGAAATTACGTTTGATACATATGAAAGGGATATTTTTTCATGCTCCGATGAGAGAGATGCGTAATATTTTGCCGCCACAAGGCTTAAATCCCGCAAAAACTTTATGCGGTATTTCATAATTTCGCTGCCTAAATCCACCAAATTGGCATCATACACATCCAAAAGGGCGCCATCTGAACTTTTGAAGTTTTTAAGAAGCATTCCCCGCTGCTTAAGAGTTTTTTTATAGGAGTTCATAATCCCGGCATAGCTGGGAAACAAAACTGAAATTGACTCATCCATAAAGGAACGCCTCAGCTGGGGTGAGTCCTTCACCAGCCTTAAGTCCTCAGGGCTAAAAAAAACGCAGGAGAAAAGCCTCATTAGGCTTTGAGCGCTTTTTATTCTTTGGGAGTCCACAAAATGGCTTCGTCTTCCCGAAAGCACCTCCACACGGCTTTCGGCGGTGGTGTAGTCATCGCACACCACATCGGCCAAAATCTGGCATTTTTCCGCTTCAAAGCGCACAAAATTGGCATTTACGCTTTCCCGGTGGCTTTTAGCGCACAGAGCAAGGCAAATTGCCTCCATGGTGTTTGTTTTACCCTGGGCATTATCCCCCATGATAATATTAAAGCCGGGGCTAAAGTCAAGGCTTAGCCCTTTGATGTTTCGAAAATCTGTCAGCGATAAGCTTCTGACGTACATTTTTCCCCTTAAAAACCTTAATTATTTAACATTGGTATTATACCACAACACCCCCTTAATTTCATAGCAAAATAGCGTAATAATCAATTATGAGAGTGCATTTAAATTTCCATAATTCGCAATGAATTTAAAATTAAAGCTCTCTTAGATATTGATAATTTCCACATTTTCATCACAAAAATGCTCCCGAGCTGGGAGCATTTTTTTAAGGATAAGGGAGTAAATATATTATCTGCCGTTAAGGCGGTATTTTCTATTCAAATTTATTTATTTCTTCTATAGCCTGCCTCATCAATATATTCTTCATGATTGGCTAAATAAGGGTCGCAATCCCCCACAATGGTGTAGTCGCACTTTTCACCGTTTGAGCAGGTGGTGCATCTCACCAGTCGGGCATGGATTAATTCCATGGAGGCATAATCCACATTGCAAAGGGCCGGCATGATATCCTCAAAGCCAAATTCCGCTGCAAATTCCGCTACAGGACAGGCTGTGAACTCATAATAAATGGGTTTATCTTTTTGATAGGGTAAAACATTCATTTCATAGTCGTGCCAGCAATCGCACCCTGCCTTTGCCCTAACGAAGGCCTTATACATGAGCCTTCGCCAGAAGGGCTTATTGCAGTTAACAAATTTTGAAAGGAAGCGAAAAGATGGAAGGATAAGGTTTTGCTCAATTTCCTCAATTTCGCGCAAGGAGGTAACACACTTACACACAAAGTAGTAGCTCATGATAGCAATGCAGTCGTAGGTACCGCCGACTCCGTTATGAAAATTTTCCTTGCCGCCTAAATCTGTGCGCCAATTGGAAAGAAATGAAACATATTGCTGCTGCACTTTTTCCCAAATAATTTCCCGCTCATTTTCGGGATAATGCAGGGCAATTTTCCTTTGGATTTCTTTCTTACAAGCCTTTGAATAGGCTACATGGCAGCTGCGGTTGAAATTAAGCTCACTTTCCTTCATTTTTCACCTTTTATATAAGACGGATTTTAGTTAGTCTTGTCTAACTGATCGCAAACATATTCTAACATAAAAAAAAATATATGCAATGATTTTTTAAAAAAATACTAATTTAGTATGTTTTATCTTTCTGACAAATAAATTTTCTTAATAACTTTATTAAAAAGCGGCAATCTACCCCAAACTTACCCATAAGGCTCAATTTACTATTGCATTTTTGATTATATATGTGTATAATGTTAGCAGTTATGGAAGATTCAGACAGTAGCCGGTATTGCGGCTCAACGGAAAAAATAAATAAACCAATTAAAATAGCACATTGATGTGGCGCCTTAGGGGGTCGTGTTTTTGTGCTATATTTTTAACTTAGGGATAATTTAAGGAGATTATTTTGGAAGAAAACGTACTACCGTTAATTTTAGTGTTTATGCTATGTGTGGTGGCAGGGGCATATCTTGCGGCATCGGAAACAGCCTTTTCCATGGCCAACAAGATACGCCTTAAAAACAATGCGGAGCATGGCAATAAGGGAGCAGCAAGGGCTTTATATCTGGCAGATGAGGGAGTGGATAAGATGCTTATCACAATCCTGATTCTCACCAATGTGGCCAACACCACAGCAGCCTCCATTGCCACCATTTTTGCCACACGCCTTTGGGGAGTGGGGGCAGTGAGCGTGTGTACCTTTGTGACCACCATAATAATTTTTGTGGTGGGGGAATCCCTTCCTAAAAACTATGCCGCGACCCACGCAGATTCCTTCAGCATGAAAAATTCGGGCTTTATGACATTTCTGGTTAAGGTGTTAACACCCCTTTCGTGGCTTTTTTCCTTCATTAAAAAAGTTATTTCATCGGTGATTAAAACCAGCGATGAACCAACGGTGAACGAGGAGGAGCTGCACGACATAATTGACAGCATTGATGAGGAAGGCAGCTTTGAAAAGGAAAAAAGCGAGCTTATTCAATCCGCCCTGGATTTTGATGAAACCACGGTGCAGGACGTGTTAACCCCAAGAATCAACATTGTGGCCATTGATGAGGACATGACCCCCTCTGAAATTATTGAACTTATAAAAAGCGTTAAATTCTCACGTCTTCCGGTTTACCGGGGAACCTTAGATAACATTGTGGGGGCAGTGAGCATTAGAAAATACATTAAAAAATACCTTAAATATAAGGACGAAACCTACCTCACCGACATTTTGGAGGAACCCTTCTACGTTTACAAAACCATGCCCATAGATGAAATTCTAAGGGAAATGAGCGCAAAGAAAATCCATATGGCCTTTGTTAAGGACGAATATGGCGGCACCAGCGGCCTTGTTACAGTGGAGGATGTGCTGGAGGAGTTGGTTGGCGAAATTTGGGATGAAGACGATGAGGTACGGGAGGATTTCGTGCCTATTGGAGGGAATCGCTATGAGGTTTCTGCCAACATGAAAATGGACGATGTGTTTAATTTAATGCACTACAAGCTTCACGACTCAACCGATTTTGAGCATAAAAGCGTGGGAGCCTGGGTGCTGGAGCAGTTTGACAGCATGCCTGTGGAGGGCGACAGCTTTATGTTTAAAAATATTTATGTGGAAATTCTGCAAACATCACAAACCCGAGTTATTAAGGTTTTGATGCAGGTTAAGGAGGCCTAATATATGACACTGACAAGCTCAATCATATTAATTGCAGCGCTTATATGCATGTCGGCGTTCTTTTCAGGCTCCGAAATTGCATATGCCTCTCTGAATAAGCTAAGGCTTAAAAAGTCGGCAGAAGAGGACGGAGGCGTGGCAAAAACTGCACTATATATTTCTGACCATTATGAAAGCGCTCTTTCAACAGTGCTGCTTTTAAACAACCTGGTGAATATCGCAGCCTCCTCCGTTACCACAGTTTTGGCAATGGAAATTTCCGGAGGAGAAAACGGCGTGGCCCTGGCAACAGGCGTTATAACGGTTTTGATAATTATATTTGGGGAAATTACGCCTAAAATCGCAGGAAGAGCCGCCTGCGAGGGGGTGGCGAGGCTTGTGGCCTACCCCTTGAGATTTTTCATGATAATCACCTACCCTGTTATATGGATAATGAATAAGCTTGTGGGGCTGTTTTCAAAGTTCTGGGGAAGCGATGATAATGGAAATGGAATGACAGAGGATGAGCTGGTGACCATAATTGAAATGGTTGAAGACGAAGGAGTTATAGATGAGGACAGAAGCGAGCTTTTACAGTCGGCAATTGAATTTTCCGACATAAGCGTGCAGGAAATTATAACCCCGAGGGTTGATATGGTGGCGGTGGATATTGATGATTCCTTTGAGGAAATAGCCGAAACCGTAGCTCAATCGCCCTATTCCAGAATTCCTGTTTACAAGGATTCCATTGACAATATTGTGGGAATACTTTATGTTAACCACTTCTATAAAGAGTCACTAAAAGAAGAAAAATTTGACATTCACAGCATTATGATGGAGGTGCTCTACCTTCCTAAGAGTTTAAAGCTGCCATATGCCCTAAATGAGCTTAAGAAAAAGCAGCAGCATATTGCCGTTGTAACCGATGAATATGGCGGCACATTGGGAATTGTTACCATGGAGGACATTCTAGAGCAACTGGTGGGAGACATTTGGGACGAAACCGATGAAGTGGAAAACGACCTTGAGGAAATTGATGAAAACATCTACCTTGCCAACGGCGATATGAGCATATATGAATTCCTTCAGGAGATGGACATTGACGAGGACAGCTTTGAGGGAGACTACACCACAGTTGGAGGCTGGTGCATTGAAAGCTTAGGTAAATTCCCATCAGAGGGCGACACCTTCAGCTACCGAAACCTTGATATAACCGTGGTGGACGTGGATGACAAAAGAGTTAAAAAGATTAAGGTTATAAAAAACCCTGTCAGCGAGGAATAATTAAAAATTTCCATTAGGCTTGAAAGGAGAAAAAATGAAGAAATTAGCCATAACCATTGGCCGTGAGTTTGGAAGCGGCGGCAGAGAGCTGGGCAAGAGACTTTCTGATGAATTGGGCATTGCCTATTACGACAAGGAAATTATTACCGAAATTGCCAAAAGAACGGCGCTTTCTGAGGAATATGTGCACATGATAGAAGAAAGCCGCCCGATTGTGGCATATCCAATCCATGTTAAACACAGCTTCTACCTTATGCCGGACCCGGCAGTTACACAAAACATTTCAATTTATGCAGAGCAGCATAAAATAGTAACTGAGTTAGCTGAGCGTTCCAGCTGCATAATTGTGGGAAGATGCGCTGATTACATTTTAAAGGATGAAAAGCCCTTTAGAATTTTCGTTTATGCCGATGAAAAAAGCAAAATTGAACGCTGCAGGGAACGCGGACCAAAGGACGAGACCCTAAGTGATGCTCAGCTTAAAAGAAAAATTGCGGAAATTGACCGTCAAAGAGCGAAATATTATGAATTTTTCTGCGAACAGAAATGGGGAGTTAGGGAGAATTACGACCTTCTCATTAACACATCTGGAGAGAACATTAAAAAGCTTTCCCAGTCTCTTGCGGGATATATTAAAAGCTTAATGGAAATTGAATAAGCAAAAGTGCCGAGTTATATCGGCATTTTTTATATATGCCGCAGATTTGCTATTATTATGGCAATGTGATAGAATTATTTAATATAAGTGCCTTAATATGAAGAGGGAATTTATGGAAAACAAAAAGCTGAAAAACACTTTAATTGCCCTTTTGGCAGCCTCGGCGGTGTTTCCCTGCGCCAGCGCCATAAGAGCCTTTTATAAAAGCGCAAAGGAAAAAAGAGAAGCTAAAAATGCCTCAAACATAAGAGGAGATGCCCAAAATGCTTAGCGTGTTTGACATTCTTGAGCTAATGCCCCGCACAGACTGCGGCAAATGCACATATTCAAGCTGCATGAACACCGCAAAAAAACTAGCTGAGGGGGCGGCCACCATGGGAGAGTGCTGCGTTATGGCAAAGGACCCGCAATCTTACAGAGAGCTGGCAGAGCTTTTAGAGGAAGAAAAATGAAAACAAGCGAGCTAACCCTATATGCTCTGCTTGTTGCCTGCGCCATGATGCTAAGCTATGTGGAGTCACTCCTGCCGGTTTTTGTGGCTGTGCCAGGGGTAAAGGCCGGGCTTGCCAACATAGCAATTGTTTTTGCGCTTTATAAGCTGGGAGCAAAAGCGGCAATTTTGGTTTCTATAATTAGAATTGCTCTTAGCGCATTGCTTTTCGGCAATGCCTTTAGCGCGGTTTACAGCCTTGCGGGGGCAGTTTTAAGCCTGAGCATTATGATTCTTTTAAAGGCAACAAAAAAAATAAGCTTAGTTACAGTGAGCGTTTGCGGAGCCGTGATGCATAATGCCGGGCAGCTTATCGTGGCCTTGTTTGTGCTTAAAAGTCAGGGGTTAATATATTATATGGCTCCCCTTACCATAAGCGGAATTATTTCGGGAATAATCATCGGCATTGCGGCAGCCCTGGTGAGCGAAAGAATAAAGCTGCGTTATTAAGGCGGCATTAAATTTATAACATCAGCATTTACCAATAGATAAAACTGTGATAGAATACTGCTGTAACTAATTTGTAACAAAGAGTGGTGGCGTATGGCCCTTGAATTTGATGCGAGACTAACGGAAGAAGAAAAACTTCAAAAAATTTTAAACAAATCCTTAAGAAAATTATCCCGCAGGGAAATGCTTGAGGATTGTTTGTGTGCAAAAAAAGCACTAAAAGCCGCAAAAAAGAGGGTGAACCTGTTTAAAAAAGGCAAAGCCTTACCAACCCCAGTAAATAAGGAAGAAAAAAACTCACAAAGCTTAAATTCAGAGGGTGAGGCTGCCTCCACCAAAAAAAAGGCGGAAAAGCCCGCTAAAGCTAACTTTAGTGATAAGCTAAAGGACATTTTTATGAAATTTGGCATAAGCCTCTCCCAGAGAACATATGCCTTGAATAAAAAAATAATTGAATATAAAAAGCCCCTGAGCTTTGCGGCTATTTCGGCAATTTTAATTGTTTTGTGTGTATTTGGCTGCGAATATATCACATGCTATGACATAACCTTTAATGGCTACCATGTGGGAATTGTGGACAGTCTTGAGGAGTTTAACGATGTTTTAGATGAATATCAGCAGGCCCTAAGGGAAAGCCACAACATGGACTCTCTTTATTTTGAGAGGACCATAATATATGAGAAGGTGGCTGTTTTTGACCGCAGCAAAGTTATTACAAGGAATGAGGCCTACAACAATGTGGCATCAAAGGATATTCCGCTGTTTTGCATTGGGGGAGTTATAACAATAGATGGAGAGGACACCATTAAGCTGAAAAGCCAAAAGGAGGCCCAGGAAGCCATTGATAAATTTGAGGATTTCTGCAGCACCTCCGGAGGGGGTGGAGTGAGCGTTATAAACACCACCAGCATCTCCACCGACAAAACCCTTAAGGCGGAAGAAAAAATAATAACAATAGGCTCCTACAACACCGTGGAGGAAGCAGTGAGCTATTTGGCAAAGCTTGCCTTAAATGGGGCAAGGGAAATAAACCCGGATTTGGACGAAAACTCTCTGCAGATTGCCTTTAAGGATGCAATTATAGATAAAGAAGATGACAAAGACAGCCAAAAAATTGCCGGCTCCTCAATGACCGCGAAGGCGGCGCTTGAAAAAACAGCATCGGCTGCGGCGGAAGAGAAGGCTACCCAGGATGAGGGCACAGCCCTTACCATGACAAATGAAAACGGTAAAGAGGTTTTAGCTACTGCTTTGGTGTTCAGGGCAGACTTAACCCCAAAGAATTCCGCAGATGAGAGCATTGCCCTGAATGTGACCACCACAAGAGAGGTGGAATATATAAAAGAAGTGCCCTATTCCAGCGAGGAATATTACAGCTCCTCATACTATATTGGCGAGGTGGTGGTGACCACCCCCGGAGTGAATGGGCAAACCAAGGTGCGAGCAATCGTAACCTCCACCAACGGCATTGTTTCAGATGAAAAGGTGCTTACAGAAACCGTTGTAACAGAGCCGGTTACAGAAATGGTGGCCAATGGCACAAAGGACCTGCCTGCTGCATATTCCACAGGCAAATTTATGATTCCTGCCACCGGCGACATTACCGCCACCAACAAAGCAGGCTCCCATGCAGGCTTTAAGGCAGTGGATATTGCCAATTCAGAGGGCACAGGAATATATGCTTCCGATTCCGGAGTGGTTTCTCTGGCAAGCTGGTATTCCGACTACGGCTACTGCATTATAATAAACCATTCCGACGGCTACCAAACCCTATACGGCCACTTAAGCTACATTGGTGTGAGCGTTGGGGAAACGGTGGATAAGGGCGAGAACATTGGCAGAATGGGCAACACTGGAAATTCCACCGGCCCGCACCTTCACTTTGAAATAAGGCTAAACGGAGTCAGAGAGTACATTCCCGCATATTTTGACAACATGCAGTACGGAAACCGGGTATATGCCTTCCAGTAGAGTCAGCTGAGGAAAATTTAATAAGATGCTTAATAAAAAACGCTCTAACGACAAAATGTTAGGGCGTTTTCAGATTGAGATATAACATAAACCATGTTGAGGTTATATTACAAGGGAAAGATAATTTACATATAGCGCACCTTAATTGCCCACATCATTCCAGCTATTTGTCAAATAAGTCGATATGGGTGCCGGTACGCAATAGGGTGAGGACAAGAACATCATCTTCAATTCGATAAATCAATTTTTAAGTTCTCTAAGAGCCTTACGCTTATTACGCTTACTCCCTACATTTCCTCAACGGTGTATTCAGCTTCCTCTTCATCCTTTGGAGTGTCTTCCTCCTTCACGGAGTATTCCACGTCGGGTTCATCCTTGGGGGAATCAAGAGCTTCCTTGCCTTTATCAAGGCTCTTTTGCTGGGATGCATCTTCAGAATCAGGCTCATTCACCTCATCAGCAGATTTTTCCTTAGCCAGCTTTTTAGCTTGCTTTTTCTCCAGAGCCGCCCTCTCCTTAAGCTCTCTTTCAGAAGCCCTTTGATAAAGCCCCAGAATTACGCAAGCAACACCAATGGCCATTAGAACATAGCCCACAATTCTTGTGGAGGCCATGAGCACATCTCTGAACAAAAACACCAAAATGCCGGCAATTCCGGTTATTGCCGAGGAAATAACCGCGCCCTTTCTTCTTGTTTTGCCCATGATTACAGAGGCCAAAATTAAAAGACAGCGCAGCACAGCCCACACGCAAAGCACAATGATAACGGTTTCTAATTGATGGCACATAAATGGTAACTGCCATAAAGGCGCCGGCCAAAACGCTGATTAAACCAGCCCAAAGAGTGCTTTTGGTGGTGCCTTCTTCACTTTTATATTTAATTGAAGCAATAATATCGGTAATTCCAACCCCGAAAAACACCACAGCCGCCACAATAAAGCCAATGGAGGTGAGCATTTTGGGGAAAAACGCCACGGAAAGCCCAAACACCAGGGCAATTACACCAATTAAAAATGCTTCCAGCCAGTGGGATTTCTTTTCAGGCTCTTTTACTTGTTCACTCATATCTAAAACTCCTTAAAATAAACCTTTTAAATTTTCTACAGTATATCATTTTATTGGGTAAATTTCAAAGGGATTTAATCGCAAACTAAGGTTTAGCCGCCCAACGCAATGGTTATTTTATATTTTGAAATTTTCACTTGAAAGCTGATGCAAAATCCCCCTAAGTTTCAAGTGAGTGGAGTTAAACAATGCAAAAAATAATTAAACGCGATGAATATCTTAATAAAATTATTACAAAAATGGGAAATGGGCTGATTAAAGTTATCACAGGCATTAGAAGATGCGGAAAAAGTTTTCTTTTATTTAATCTGTTTTATGATTATTTGATTGAAAATGGAGTGGACGAGGAACATATTATTACAATCGCTCTGGATGATGACATTTTTTTGAAGTATCGTAATCCCGATGAGCTGTCGAAATATATACGAGAGAAAATTGTAAATTCGGATATGTATTATATTCTCATTGATGAGGTACAGTACGCAATTACAAAGGATGAAATCAAAAATCCTGAAAATATAAAGCTTTATAATGTTCTTAACGGCCTTATGAGGCTTCGCAACGTTGATATTTATATAACCGGAAACAACTCAAAAATGCTAACAAAGGATGTGTTAAGTGCCTTTCGAGGCAGAGGGGATGAAATTAGGGTATTTCCTATATCCTTCAAGGAATATTATGCTTTTGTCGGAGGAGATAAATCCGATGCATATGAAGAATACTCTCTTTACGGAGGTATGCCACTTGTTTTAAGCCAAAATAGCGATACGGAAAAAATGAATTATTTAAAAAATCTATTTACAGAGGTTTATTTTAAGGATATTGTGGAGCGTTACGACATTGAACTTCCCGATGTGCTCAGCGAATTAACAGATGATCTCTGTTCAAGTGTGGGGTCCCTTACAAATGCCAGCAAAATCGCAAACACACTGCAAACAGTAAAGAACACCAAGGTATCAAGCACAACAATATCAAACTATTTAAATTACCTGATTGAATCATTTTTATTTAATAACGCAAAACGCTATGACATAAAGGGTAAAAAATATTTTGAATATCCCTCTAAATATTATTGCACAGATATAGGACTTCGCAATGCAAGGCTAAATTTCAGACAACAAGAGGAAACGCATATTATGGAAAATATTATATATAACGAGCTGTTGTGCCGTGGATATTCTATTGATGTGGGGGTTGTGGAAATTTCAGAGAGGAAAGCAAAAGAAATAAGGAAAAAACAATGCGAAATAGATTTTGTGGTTAATAAAGGCTCAAAAAAATATTATATACAGTCCGCATTGAATGTTTCAGACCCATCAAAGCTTGAAACTGAGCTTAGACCCTTAAGGAATGTAAAGGATTTTTTCAAAAAAATAATTATCAGCAAAACATCAATGAAACCCTGGAACGATGAAGAGGGAATTTTACACCTTGGCCTTTATGAGTTTTTGTTGAATGAAAACTCCCTTGAGTTATGATTAAGGGCTTAAAATCCCAATTATAAAAGCAAAATGTGTTGACTTTAATATTTGCTTAGGGTAAAATACACCTCATAAAGACCGTGAAAAAGAAGAGTAGCGCAGCAGTCTGCTTAAAGAGAGCCCGCGTTTGGTGAAAGGGGGCAGCAGACCTGGGTGAAAATCACTTTGGAGTTGGGCGGCTGAAAATTTTAAGATTTGAGTAAGCTGCTTCGTTTAGCCGCGTTAAGGCATTGAGTGGGCATTTTTGCCAAAACGGGTGGTACCGCGGTTTATTCGTCCTGTGAATTTCACAGGGCTTTTCTTTTTTTATTTTACATTTATTATTTACGGAGGGAAAAATGTTTAAGGACTTAAACAAAAACAGTGTAGCCGAAAACGAAAAAGTGGTGGCAGACTACTGGAATGACATAGACATTTTAAAAAGGTCCATTGAAACCAGAGAAGGCCACGAAAATTTCGTGTTTTTTGAGGGCCCGCCAACAGCAAACGGACGCCCCGGCATACACCATGTTATGGCCAGAACCCTAAAGGACAGCGTCAACAAATACCACACAATGTTAGGCAGCAGAGTGGTGAGAAAGGCCGGTTGGGACACCCATGGACTGCCTGTGGAAATTGAGGTGGAAAAAAACCTTGGAATGAACGGCAAGAAGGACATTGAAAAATACGGCATAAAGGAATTTAACGAAAAATGCCGCGAGTCGGTGTTCACCTATGAGGCTCTTTGGAGAGAAATGACAAAGAGAATGGGCTATTTCATCAACCTTGACGACCCATATATAACCCTTAACAACAACTACATTGAAACAGAGTGGTGGATTTTAAAGAAATTCTTTGAGGAAGGGTATATGTATGAGGGGCATAAGATTCTTCCCTATTGCCCTCGCTGCGGCACAGGCCTTGCCTCCCATGAGGTGGCACAGGGCTACCAGATGATTAAAACCGACACAGTTTATGTGAAGTTTAAAAGAAAAGATGCCGATGAATATTTCCTTGCCTGGACCACAACCCCCTGGACATTGGCCTCAAACGTGGCTTTGGCTGTGAACCCTGAGGTGGACTATGTGAAGGTGAGAAACAACGATTGCACCTACATAATGGCAAAAGCCCTTTTAAGCTCTGTTTTGGAGGGGGATTATGAAATAATTTCCGAAATGAAGGGGCGAGATTTAGAATTTGTTGAATATGAGCAGCTTATGCCCTTTGTGAAGCCCACTGAAGGGAAGGCCTTCTTTGTGATTTGCGCCGATTACGTAAGCACAGAGGACGGTACCGGAGTGGTGCATATTGCCCCTGCCTTTGGTGAAGACGACTACAACGCCGGCTTGAAATATGGCCTAAGCGTGCTTAAGCCGGTGGATGAAAACGGCAAATATACCGAAACACCCTGGAAGGGCACCTTTGTTATGGATGCCGACCATGAAATAATTGACTACTTAAAGAGCGAAGGCAAGCTTTATAAAAAGCAAAGAGTGGAACACAACTACCCCCACTGCTGGAGATGCAAAACTCCCCTTCTTTACTATGCAAAGCCCAGCTGGTATATTTCCACCACAAAATATAAGGATGCCCTGGTGAACGCAAACAAAGAGGTGAATTGGTTCCCGGACTTCGTGGGAGAAAAGCGCTTTGGCAACTGGCTTGAAAACGTGAAGGACTGGGCAATTTCCCGCAACCGCTATTGGGGCACACCCCTTAATATTTGGAAATGCGAATGCGGCCACATGCATGCCGTGGGCTCAAGAGCCGAGCTTAAGGAAATGGCAATTGAGGATATTGATGAAAATATTGAGCTGCACCGCCCCTATGTGGATGAAGTGCATTTGAAGTGCGAAAAGTGCGGCAAGCCCATGACCCGCGTGAAGGACGTTATTGACTGCTGGTTTGACTCCGGCTCCATGCCCTTTGCCCAGAGACATTACCCCTTTGAAAACCTTGAGGAATTTAAGGACCAGTTCCCTGCTGACTTCATTTGCGAAGGAATTGACCAGACAAGAGGGTGGTTCTACTCCCTCATTTGCATTGGCACCTTCCTTACAGGCCACGCACCCTACAGAAATGTTTTGGTAAACGACCTTATTTTAGACGCCAAGGGACAGAAGATGTCGAAAACCAGGGGAAACAGCGTGGACCCCTTTGCAATGTTTGATAAATATGGGGCAGACGCTCTAAGATGGTATCTGCTTTACGTTTCACCGGCCTGGACCCCCACAAAATTTGATGAGGAGGGCCTAAAGGAGGTTATTAGCAAGTTCTTCACCACACTAAAGAACATTTACACCTTCTTTGCCCTTTACGCCAACACCGATGGAATTGACCCAAGGGAATATTCAGAGGGCTTTGACTACACCGAGGAAATAGACGACTGGCTTTTGTCAAAATATAACCTTTTGGTGAAGGAATGCCGCGCAGCCATGGATGTCTACGACACCACAAAGGCTGTGAGAGCACTTCAGGAATTTGTGAACGAGGACTTCTCCAACTGGTATATTCGCCGCAACAGAAGGCGTTTTTGGGAAAGCGGCCTTTCCGAGAGCAAGAAGGCAGTGTTCCTCACCACATATAAGGTGCTTTGCGGAGTTTGCAAGCTGGCAGCCCCCTTTGCACCATATATCACCGAGGAAATATACCGCGACCTCACAGGAGAGGAAAGCGTGCATTTAGCCTACTACCCAGAGTGCGATGAGAGCTTAATTAATGAAGCCCTTAATGAAAAGATGGACACAGTGCGCATTTTGGTGAGCCTTGGAAGAAGCGCCAGAGAGGATGTTTCCATTAAGGTTAGGCAGCCCCTTAGCTACGCAATGCTGGACGCCAACTTAAAGAGCCTTATTGGAGATTTAACCGAATTAATTGAAGAAGAGCTTAATGTGAAGGAAATTCACTTTGAAGATAACCTTTCTGAATATATGAACTTCACCATAAAGCCCGACTTCAAGGTTTGCGGAAAGCTCTTTGGCTCAAAGGTGAAGGCACTTGCGGCCTACCTTGCCGGAAGCGACACAGCCTCAATTATGAATGAGCTAAACCAAAAGGGCGAGGCAGAGGTGGAAATTGATGGCGAAAGCCTTAAATTAACCAAAGACATGCTGGATATTCGCATTAGCTCTAAGGAGGGCTTTGATGTGCAGATGCAGGACAACCTGTTTGTGATTTTGAACACCAATCTAACACAGGAGCTTATAAACGAGGGCTACGCCAGAGAAATTATCTCAAAGGTGCAGCAGATAAGAAAGAGCTGCGGTTATGAGGTGGCAGATAGAATTAACCTTGTGATTGACTGCGACGACGAAATTAAGCAGGCTGTGGCAGCCTTTGATGCCTATATCAGATCCGACACTTTAACCCAAAGGCTCACCTTCGGTGAAAACGACGGAGAAGAGGTTAACTTAAACGGCCATAAGGCGGTTATTAAAACAGTTAGATTGCAGTAGTGCCACGGCGTCAGCGCCTTAAAGCACTAAAATAGGGGCTCCCTGGCCAGGGAGCCCTTTATTTGGCTATATTTGATTGCACGCAAAAGCCCTTCGGAAAACCGAAGGGCTCAAATGCAAATTAGATGCAAAATTATTTTTTAACTCTATCCATATATTCACCGGTGCGGGTGTCGATTCTGATTTCCTCACCCTCGTTAACAAACAAAGGCACATTAACCTTAGCACCTGTTTCCAAGGTTGCAGGTTTGGTGGCGCCTGTGGCGGTGTCGCCCTTAACGCCGGGTTCACACTCTGTGATGAGAAGGGTAACAAAGTTTGGAGGAGCAACACTGAAGGCCTCGCCCTTATAGAACTTAATGGTGGCTGGAGTGTTGTCTTTAATGTAAAGCATGGCGTCCTCAACCTGCTCAGCTCCAAGAGGAACCTGCTCGTAGGTTTCCGGGTCCATGAAGTAATAAAGGCCGCCGTCCTCATAGAGGTAGGTCATTTCCTTTGTTTCAATGTGGGCAGTTTCAAACTTTTCTTCTGGGTTGAAGGTGTTTTCAACTGTGGAACCTGTCATGATGTTTCTGATTTTAGCTCTAACAAAGGCACTTCCCTTACCAGGCTTAACGTGCTGGAAGTCCACCACTGTGTAAACAGCGTCGTTCCACACGAAGGTAATGCCCTTTCTGAAATCACTTGCTTTAACCATATATGATTTTCTCCTTTAATTATAATTGCGCATTAATAATCGCTTAATTATATCACACTGCATACAGCTTTTAAACCATCTAATAGGCTTTTTGTTTAAAAACAGTTAATATTTTGTAGTTTTTTGCTCCCGCAACCTCATCGCCTATGGCTTTAATGAGGGTGAAGGGGTTTAAGAGGGCTTCATTTGCCATGCTGAGGGTGCATTCAATTTCCACACATCCTTTAACATCGCTTTCAATATCCTTGACGCAAAATGCCTTTATCATGGGCAAAATATCCACTTTTTTGAGCTGCTTTTTCTTATTTAGCTTTTCAATTATGATTTCGCTTCTGCACTCATAAAAGCAATTTACATCCTTGGCGGAGCATTCAAGGTTTCCCAGGGTGATTTTATACTCAGCCCATTTAAAGCATTCGCTTAAGGGACGGGAGGGTTCATTGAGCCTTTTTACGCTTTTTATTACAAGCCCGTCGGGGGTTAGAGGCAAAAGAGCCTCAAACACTTCCGCATCGTCCTGGCCGCCCTTTAGGCTCACATCAAGATATTCATCTGAGGATGAGGCAAACAAAGGCACCGGAGGGGTGTAGGAAAGAAGGGGGTGTGGGTTAAAGCCCTGGGAGAATTCCAGATCAAGCCCTGCCCTTCTGAAAAGCCGCTGGAAGGTGCGCTGCATGTCTAAATGAGAAACATAAATGAGTCTGTCTTTTTTTTCGTAATTAATTCTATATTTCAAAGTCGCATCTCCCGTATCGCTTACTTATTCCGCAATTTGAGCATTTTTGGTAGCAATTTGGCGTGGTGGCGGCTTCCTTGGCTTTTTCGGCTTCGGAAATAAGAAAATCCTTATCCACCCCCACATCTATGAAGTCCCAGGGAAGGGTGTCGCCATAGCTAAAGGCCCTTGAGGAAAATTCCTCAATGGTGAAGCCGTTTTCGCCAAAAGCCTCGCACCAGGCTTCAAAGCTGAAGTTCTCTGCCCAGGAATCGAAAATGCAGCCTTTTTTATAGGCGCTGAGCAGCACAGCATTAAGCCTTCTATCACCTCTGGCAAAGGCTCCCTCCAAAACGGAAAGCTCAGCGCCGTGGTAGCTTAATTTCACATGGCGGTCCACAGAGGGGCGCAAAATTTCGGTTTGCTTTCGGGAGAACTCCTCAAGGGTGTTTTGAGGGGTAAACTCAAAGGGGGTGTGGGGCTTTGGCACAAAGCAGGCCACACTGGCACTAATGGTGGGGTATTTATTTTTAAGCCCTAAGGAAGCATAAAGCGCATCAATTTTTTTCATAAGAGCGCCAATTCCGCGAATGTCCTCATCGCACTCGAAGGGCAGGCCTATCATAAAATAAAGCTTGATTTTGCTATATCCGCTGAGGAACACTCTTTTTAGGGTTTCCAAAATATTTTCTTCGGTTATATTTTTATTTATAACATCCCTCATTCTCTGGCTTCCTGCCTCTGGGGCAAAGGTTATGGGGATGGTTCGGGTGGTTTTAAGCTGATTTGCCATTTCCACACTGAAGGCGTCAATTCTAAGGGAGGGCAGGCTCACCGTTACCTTTTCATCCTTGTGTTTGTCGTAAATGGCGGTTATTGCGTCCTTACAGCCACGATAGTCGGTGGTGGAAAGGGAGGTGAAGGTAAGCTGCTCATAGCCGGTGGAGGAAAGAAGGCTTTCCGCCTCGCTAAGCACGGTTTCAAGCTTTTTTTGTCTAACGGGGCGGTAGATCATGCCTGCCTGACAGAAACGGCAGCCTCTGGGGCAGCCCCGCATAACCTCCACAGCCACTCTGTCGTGCACCGGCTCCACAAAGGGCACAATGAAGTTTTTGGGGTAGAAAACCTTGTCCATATCCTTGATAAGAAGCCTTTGAACCTTCTCGGGCGCACCCTTAAGGGCATCTCTTTTAATTATTTTGCCATTATTATCATATTCCCCATTATATAGGCTGGGCACATAAATCCCAGGAAGAGATGCGGCCTTAACGAGAAATTCCTCTCTGGTGTGGCCCTCTTTATAAAGCTCCATTAATTTCACAATTACCTCTTCCGCTTCCCCTAAAACCATTAAATCGAACACATCGCAAAAGGGCTCAGGGTTTAGGCAAACACAGCCTCCCGCAATAACAATGGGGTCATTTTCACCTCTTTCGGCTGATGTGAGGGGAATTCCGCCCAGCTCCAGCATATAAAGCACCGTGGTGAGGCACATTTCATATTGAAGGGAAAAACCCACCATATTAAACTCATTTAGAGGACGAAAACTCTCCAGGGTGTAGAGCTTAAGGTTATTTTCCCTTAAGGCGCGGGCCATATCCTCTCCCGGGGCAAAAACCCTCTCGCAGTCCACAAAACTAAGCTCATTTAGGAGGGAATAGAGGATTTTCATGCCTAAATGGGACATTCCCACCTCATAGAAATCAGGAAAGGCAAGGGCAAACTTAATTTCTGCCCCCTTCATTTTGGCGCTGTTATATTCTCCTCCGCAATAACGGGCAGGTTTATTAACTTGCATAAGGATTTCATTCAAAATTTTGTCGTCAATTTTATCATTCATTTACAATTTCCTAAAAAAATTTGTCGTTCCAAGCCCTTTGGGGCATTGATTGGATTACATTTTATCACACTTTCCATTAAAAAAATCACACTTTCCACCAAAATATGGTATAATATAAAAGTAATGCTGTTGCTCCCGATTGCGGGAGCAGCTTCAAAATAAAAGACGGAGATAAAAATGGAGATTAGAAAGGGTACGTTTAAAAAAGGGATTCATCCCCCTTACAACAAACAATTTACCGGAAGTTTGACACCCCGAGAACCACTTAAGCCAGTAATGGTCTTATTTTTTTGTAAAATTTATCGTCTATGTATTGCGTATATTCGTATATATGTGATATAATTAATACAAATTATTACCCATCCATTAGAGGTTATGTGTTATGAGAATTATGAAAAGCAAAGCAATTGATCCTACTTACCATGTTATACAAGATATAAAACGTAATGGAAAAAGAAGTACCGAAATAATTGAAAACCTTGGTCATGCATCTGAAATCTGTAGCAAATATAATGTTCCTAATGCAGATGTATGGGCTGATGAATACGTCAAAAATCTTAGAAATTCTGCTAAGGAAAAAAATCATAAGATCCTTATTCCATTTATAACAGATACTATTATTGAAAAAGATAAGATTCTATCATTTAACATCGGTTATCTTTTTCTTCAAAGAATCTACTATCAGCTTGGATT
>CAVEWD010000003.1:0-25416 GCA_963619195.1 bacterium
AAATTTAATTCCAATAATTTTACGACTTAAACTTAAAAGCACCATGAAACCATAAATTCCGCGGTGCTCAGTTCAAACTTATATTTAATTTTGATGCTTCTTTGCAAAGCCATTAACCTTAATATTAAGGCGTTCCCTCTTACCTATTGTGTTGGAGGGTTGAGAAACTATATCTCCTGAACGAGTCAACGCTCCCTTTGTTAGAGATGGGCCAACTAACTCATAAATTAAAACCGCGAACAGAACAATGTTTCTTATTAGCTCTCCATCACCTTCGCCAAGTTCCATGGCTAAAACACACATGCCTAAGGCCACCCCGGCTTGTGGGAAAAGCGCAATTCCCAAATTTTTGGTAACATTGCTATCCTGCTTTGTGATAACGCACCCGCCATAGGCACCCACATATTTACCCACAGCTCTCATAATAACAAAGGTCATACCGATTATTACCACATACACATCTTTAAAAACAGAAAGCTCAAGCCCAGCGCCGCTTATAACAAAGAAGAACACATATAGTGGCGCAGTCCAGGTATCTGCCCGCTCCATAAGGTCGTAGGACAACGAGCTAAGGTTGCAAAACACAGTGCCCAGCATCATGCAAACCAAAAGCGAGCTAAATGATATATTAACCCCTCCAAGCTGAAATTCCAAAGATGACAAAGCTACAGTGAGAAGCACAAAGCCTATTGTCATGGACATACGGTTGGTGTTGGAGAAGAAATGCTTTTCCAATTCAGTGAGACAAACTCCCAAGAGAGCCCCCAATCCCAAGGAAAACACAATTTCAATCACAGGTTCCACCAAAATTGAAACCATATCCACACTTCCGCTTTGCAGAGCCTTTGCAATTCCAAAGCAAACCGCAAACACCACAAGCCCCACAGCATCATCTAAAGCCACAATCGGCAAAAGAAGGTCAGTTAATTCGCCTCTTGCCTTGTATTGACGAACCACCATCAGGGTAGCCGCAGGTGCTGTGGCTGTGGCAATAGCACCAAGAGTTATCACAGAGGGAAGCGAAATTTCATCTGGTATTATAAGATGCACCACAAAAAGTGACAAACCCGTTACAGCTGCTGCCACCAAAGCCTGCAAAACGCCTATGATAGCCGCTGCCCTGCCGGTTTTTTTCAATTCAGAAAGTCTGAATTCATTTCCTATAGCAAAGGCTATAAAGCCCAAGGCTGCATTGGAAACAGGCGTGAGAATTGAAATTTCATCCATGGTGTTGAAGCCCAACCCAGGAATGTTCAAAGCTCCAAGACAATACGGCCCTATAAGCACACCCGTCACAAGAAAAGCCGTTACATCAGGCAAATGCAGGCGTTTTACCGCTCTTGTCATAAGCAGCCCTGCAATTATTGCCACAGAAACCGACAATAATTCTGTCATATTATTTTACCCCCAAAGACGCCATTTTTCTTCCGGCATAAGCGTCTTAAAATTTACATATCTTTCAGCATTTTTTCCGGACATTTAATTACAAAAAGCGATTATAGCACAAAATTAAAATAATTAAAGACCTGCAGCATTTATTTTTAATTTTTCTGACAATAAAATTTCAACATCAAAATAGCTAAAAATGCAGAATATTCGCCCATTATTTTCCTTGGCTAAATCATTTAAGTGATATATAATAGCCATAAATTTATTAAGGGAGATAATATGTCACTTAAAAACCAATATAAGAGCATTGTAATAAAAATAGGCACCTCAACTCTAGCCTATGACACAGGGCTTTTAAATATAAGAAATATGGAAAACCTTGTGAAAGTTATTTCTGACATAAAAAATATGGGCACGGATATTATTTTGGTATCATCAGGAGCAATAGGCGCAGGGCTTGGCAAGCTTGGAATAAAAACCCGCCCCCACGACACACCTTCAAAGCAGGCTGCGGCCGCTGTGGGACAATGCGAGCTTATGTATGTTTACGATAAGCTTTTTTCTGAATATAACCACAAAATTGCTCAGGTGCTTTTAACTGCAGATGTTTTGGAAAATGAAAAAACTAAAACCAATGTTAAAAACACCTTTGATAAAATAAAAGAAATGGGGGTTATAGCTATAATAAACGAAAATGACACAGTGGCAGTGGAGGAAATCGAGTTTGGCGACAACGACACTCTTTCCGCTGCGGTGGCAGAATTAACAGAGGCTGAAGCCTTAATAATAATGTCGGATATTGATGGGCTCTATAGCGACAACCCTTCCAAAAATGAAAACGCCAAGCTAATAAGTGATGTTTATGAGGTGGATGAAAAAATATTATCTATTGCAGGAGGCAGCTCCGGAATGCTGGGCACAGGCGGAATGACCACAAAAGTGACCGCAGCTAAAAAAGTTATGGCACAAGGAATTGATATGTTTATTGTTAATGGTTCTAATCCCAACGCACTCTATGACATTTTAGAAGGCAAACCTGTAGGCACCAAATTTCATGCCAGGAGGCAGTAATGAGTTTATATGATGACATCACACTGGTTAAACAAGCATCAACGGAGCTAAGTGTGTGCGACGAAAAAACAAAAAACGAAATTCTTCTATCATTTGCAGCTAAGCTTATGGAAAATGAGAATGAGATTTTAGACTCAAATAAAAAGGATATTGCAGAGGCAAAAAAAAGCGGACTTAAAGAAGCTTTTATTGACAGGCTAACCTTAACCCATGAGAGAATTTACTTAATGGCTCAGGGAGTTGAGAAGGTGGCCGCACTTTGCGATCCAGTGGGAATCACACTGGAGGAAAGAACCCTTGATTGTGGGCTATTCTTAAAAAAAATAAGTGTACCCCTTGGCGTGATTGGAATAATATTTGAAGCCAGACCTAACGTTTCGGCTGATTCAATGGCTCTTTGCATAAAAAGTGGAAATGCCTGCGTTTTAAGAGGTGGAAAGGAAGCCTTAAACACAAACCTTGCAATAATTGCGATAATGAGACAAACTTTGCGTAAAATAGGGCTTAACGAGAATTTTGTATACCTTGTGGAAGATATTTCTCACTCCTCGGCAGAGGAGATGATGAAAATGAACGGTCTTATTGATGTGCTAATACCAAGAGGAGGAAAAAACCTCATAAATACGGTAGTAAAAAATTCCACAGTGCCGGTGATTGAAACCGGAGCCGGCAACTGTCATGCTTATGTGGACAAGGATGCAAACTTGAATTTAGCTCTTAATGTGTGTATTTCTGCCAAAATATCCCGTCCATCAGTATGCAATTCTTTAGAGAAAATTTTGGTTAATAAAGACATTGCTAACGAATTTGTCCCATTGCTAAAAGAAAAATGCGATAAATTCGGTGTTGAATTAAGAGGATGCCCCCAAACCCTTTCAATTCTAGAGGGAATGGCTACTCTTGCCACAGAAGAAGATTGGTATGAGGAATACAACGATTTAATTGTGGGTGTTAAAATAGTTGAGAGCACAGAAGAAGCCATAGCTCACATAAGAAATTATTCAACTCACCACTCTGAGGTTATTTTTACACAGAATGAGAACACTCGTGAGCATTTTTTCAAAAATGTAGACAGTGCTGCGGTTTATTCGAATGCATCAACCCGCTTTACTGATGGCGGAGTGTTTGGGCTGGGGGCCGAAATAGGCATTTCAACCCAAAAGTTGCATGCAAGAGGGCCAATGGGCTTAAGGGAACTAACCTCATATAAATATATCATTTATGGAAATGGCGAAACAAGGTAAATCAAAAGTTTTAAATCTACCATTCTGGAGTCTTAAGGACTCCTTTTTAATTTTAAGGAGTATATTTGTGTAAATAATCCAATTTTATCATTGATTTAAACAATTTGGAGTGATATAATCAACGCAATTCATTAGTTAGTGTTGACTAACCGATGGAAATTCAAATGTTATAAGTCATTTGCAAAAAATGAACATAAATAGAAAGAGGATGACATGACAGAAACAGAAAAAAAGTTTTTAGAGATTGTGAACCTAAAAAAAGGCTTCGGAAGCGGCGAAACGCATCAGGAAGTGCTTAGGGGATTAAGCTTTTCAGTGGCAAAGGGCGAGTTTTGTGTTTTGCTTGGTCCTTCAGGTTCAGGGAAATCCACGCTGCTCAACATAATTGGAGGAATCGACCAGGCCGACGATGGATATATAAGCATAAATGGGGACAAACTTAAGGACATGGGAGAAAAAAAGATTACCCGTTACAGAAGAAAGCATTTAGGGTATGTTTTCCAAATGTATAACTTGATAAGCAATCTAAATGTGAAAGAAAACATTGAGGTAGGCGCATATCTTTCTGACTCTCCGCTGGATATTGATGATTTGTTAAAAACTCTAGGATTATATGAACACCGTCACAAGCTGCCAAACCAGCTTTCAGGAGGACAGCAACAAAGAGTGTCCATTGGAAGAGCCATTGTAAAAAACCCAGATATTCTGCTTTGTGATGAACCCACTGGTGCACTGGACTATGCCACATCAAAGGAAATCTTAAAATTAATTGAAGATATAAACGAAAAATATGGCAATACCGTAATTATGGTAACCCATAATGAGGCAATCAAGAATATGGCTGACCATATCATAAAGCTACGTGATGGTGAAATAAGAAAAAATGAAATTAACCCAAACAAAATATCAGCCTCTGAGCTTGAGTGGTAGATGGAGGCTTATATGAAAGGGAAAAAAATAAAAGATCCATTAAAAAAACGCACAATTAGGGAATTAAAAAGCGAGTGGCGAAAATATGCCGTGGTGGCATTTTTCTTAATCCTGATGATTGGCTTTGTTTCCGGAATGTATGTGGCTAACGAAAGCATGATAGCCTCTGCAGAAGCATCAGTAACAAAATACAAACTGGAATATGGTCATTTTGAGCTTAAAGATAAAGCATCAAATGAACTTCTAGAGGCAATAGCCAGCGGAGAAAAGGCCGATGTTAAGCAGTTTTATTTAGATAAAGCTAAGAATGAATTGGATGAAAAATTTGAAGACGAATTCACAAAGGAATTTAATTCAGCCTTTAACAGTGAATTTGATTCTCAATTTGCAACACAGGTAAAACAAACTCTTATTGCCAGCGGACTTGATGAGGCAGCAGCAAACGCAATGCTTGATGCTGCCATAAGCCAAGCCAAGCAAGATGGCACATACAGCTCGGCCTACGACAGTGCTTACAGTAGTGCTTATTGGAGTGCCTACAACGAAGCCTACAATGAAGCGTGGAAGGAAGTGCAAAGCGAGGTTGAAGATGAATATGCCAAAGCTGAAGAGAAATATGCCCTTAACGACCCTGATTTTACACCAGTTAAAGTAACACTCTATGAAAATTTTTATCGCAATGAGGATGAAGACAACAACAATGATGGCATTTCTGATGGAACAGTGAGGATTTATATTAAGAATGATGAAATAAACATGGCCTGCATTCTTGAAGGTGAACTGCCGCAAAATGAAAGCGAAATTGCAATAGATCGAATGCATGCAAATAATGTGGGAGTAAAAACTGGCGACACAATAACCGTTGGAGGCGAAAAATTTAAGGTTACAGGGCTTATTGCCTATGTGAATTACTCCACATTGCATGAAAAATCAACAGACTTGATGTTTGATGCAATTAAATTTAATGTTGGAATGCTCACTCAAGAAGGTTTTGATAGGCTTAATTCTTCAATTCATTATTCCTATGCATGGATGTATGATAATGAGCCTGCAGATAATATTGAACAGAAGGCTCTTTCTGATGACTTCATGAAGGCTCTTCTTACTCAAAGCGTGGTGTTTGAAAATGATATAAAAGATTACCTTCCCAGATATTCAAACCCCGCAATTAACTTCGCAACGGAGGATATGGGCTCAGATAAAGCAATGGGCGGAGTTTTATTGGATATACTAATTGTGATAATTGCTTTTATTTTTGCAATAACAATAACCAACACCATAACAAAAGATGCCGGTGCAATAGGAACCCTAAGAGCGAGTGGCTACACAAAGGGAGAACTTTTAAGGCACTACATTTCGATGCCAGTGGCTGTAACGCTGATTTCTGCCTTGATTGGCAATATTTTAGGCTATACCGTTTTTAAGAACACCGTTGTTTCCATGTACTACAACAGCTACAGTCTGCCCACCTTTGAAACAGTGTGGAATCTAAGTGCTTTTATTAAAACAACCCTTATCCCACTGGCGCTTATGTTTGCGGTAAACATTGCTGTTATAGCAAAAATGCTGCAGCACACTCCCTTGGAATTTTTGCGCCACGACCTAAGAAAAAGCAAAAGGCAAAAGGCTGTGAAACTACCAGCATGGAAATTTTTCAGGCGTTTTCGCTTAAGAATAATCATGCAAAATGCTTCAAATTATTTAATTCTTTTTGCTGGAATTTTTTTCATTGCAGTAATGCTGGCAATGGCTGTTGGTATGCCAAACACCCTTAAATATTACCAGGACAATGCTCCCCACATGATGTTTGCCAAATATCAATATGTGCTTACATCTTGGGAAAATGAAGACGACGAGGTAATAACCACCCAAAATGAAGATGCTGAAAAGTTTAGCATGACTTCGCTAATAAAAAGGAGTGATGCTATAAATGAAGAGGTTTCAGTATATGGGGTGGCAGATGACAGCAGCTATGTTCAAATAGATAAATTAAAGAGCCTTGATGCTAATAAAATATACATATCAGAGCCTTTCAGTGAAAAATATGACCTAAAAGAAGGAGATGAGTTTATTCTTTGGGAAAAATATGAAGATGAAAGTTACACCTTTACGGTAGCAGGGATATATGACAAATATATGAGCATTGCGGTGTTCATGCCTCTGGAAAACTACAACAAAATTTTTGACTTAGACAGTGAGGAATTTAGCGGATATTTCACAAATTCAGAGATAAGTGATATCGATGATGAATATATTGCCACAGTGATAACAAAAGAGGACATCACAAAAATGTGCGACCAAATGGACCATTCCATGGGGGCATACATGCAATATTTCCAGGTGCTTTGCATGCTGCTTTCAGCTGTTATGATATATCTTCTCAGCACATTAATAATAGAAAAGAATGAAAATGCCATTTCAATGACTAAAATTCTTGGCTACGAAAACGGTGAAATAGCAAGGCTTTATTTAACCGCCACAACCATTGTTCTTCTGGCGGCAGATGCAGTGAGTGTGCTTTTGGGTAGTTTGTTTATGAAAGTAGCCTGGAAGAAAATGCTGTATTCCTACAGTGGATGGTTTGCGTTTAAACTGGAGCCAGAGGGATATCTAAAAATGTTTCTATTCATTTTAATCGGCTATTTAATGGTGATGCTGCTAAACTTTAGAAGAATAAAAAATATACCTATGGATGAGGCATTAAAAAATATCGAATAAATTTAATACGTAAGAATCAAAACTTGCAAAAGGAGGGGCAGCCCTCCTTTTGCAAGTTTTATTCGTGAGTCTGATTTTCTATAGCTCCATAATAAACTGTTTCTCCCGAAGGCACAGAGTGAGTTAACCACACATTACCTCCTATTACACAGTCATCACCCACAAAGGTGTTGCCCCCTAAAATTGTAGCCCCTGAGTATATAACCACATTATTGCCAATATTCGGGTGACGTTTTATGCCCTTCACTGGATTTCCATTTTCATCAGCCTCAAAACTTTTGGCGCCTAAGGTAACGCCCTGATATAGCTTAACTCGATTCCCAATAACGCAGGTTTCGCCAATTACAACACCAGTGCCATGGTCAATAAAGAAATACTCCCCTATAGTGGCTCCTGGGTGAATGTCAATTCCCGTGAGTTTATGGGCATGTTCAGTCATCATGCGTGGAAGCACAGGCACATTTAAGCAATATAGCTTATGAGCAAGGCGATAAATAAATATTGCCTCAAAGGCTGGGTAAGCCAGCATTATTTCATCGGTGGATTTTGCGGCAGGGTCACCTTCATAGGCTGCCGTTACATCTTTATTTAAAGCCTTTGAGATTTCAGGCAATGAAGCGAAAAATTCACGAATCACTTCATTTGTTCTCTGCTCGGCATCATCTTCAATCAAATCAAGGCAAATTCTTTTTAACATTATTGCTGCAGAATTAAGCTGCTCAAAGATAATGTCTTTAATCAGATTTTCGCCGATGGCTCTTTTGCAGTAAATATGGGGATACATTGCCACTTGAAGATAAGAAATAAATTCAGGCACTTTAACTCTTAGCCCCACAGCGCCAAGAGAATTATTCCCTTCATTGCAATCAAGCTTAAAAAGTTTTTCCGTGGCATATTTTACACTTTCACTTATGGTATCAAAACTCAAAATAAACTCCTTAAAAATCAAATAATTCCGTGGAGAGATATCTCTCTCCCGTGTCCGGCAAAACAGCTACAATTTTCTTACCGTTATTTTCCGGCAACAACGCAAGCCTCCTTGCGGCTGCCAGAGCTGCACCGGAGGAAATACCGCAAAGAATGCCTTCTGTGGTGGCAATTTCTTTGGCTGTTGCAATGGCATCATCATCCTCAATGGCAATAACACCATCGTAAATGGTTTTATCCAAAAGTGACGGCACAAAATTAGCTCCAATGCCCTGAATTTTATGAGCACCGCACTCACCCTTTGAAAGGAGTGGGGATGATGCCGGTTCAACTGCATAAACCTTGATGTTTTTATTTTTTTCTTTTAAATATCTGCCAACGCCTGTTATGGTGCCGCCTGAACCAACACCCGCCACAAAGATATCAACTTCCCCACTTGTTTGTTCCCATATTTCCGGGCCTGTGGTTTCATAGTGAGCTTTAGCGTTTGCAGGGTTTTCAAACTGCTGTGGAATAAAGCTGGATGAATATTCATTAGCTAATTCGTTAGCCTTTTCAATGGCTCCATTCATTCCCTTTGCGCCGGGAGTAAGCACTACCTCAGCACCAAAGCCCTTCATTAACTTAATGCGTTCAATACTCATGGTGTCAGGCATAACTATAATGCAGTGGTAACCGCGGGATGCTGCAATCAAGCAAAGTCCAATGCCTGTGTTGCCGCTGGTGGGCTCAATTATAACGGTATCTTTGCTTATAAGCCCCTTATTTTCAGCATCCTCAATCATATACTTAGCAGCTCTGTCTTTAATACTGCCTCCTGGGTTAAAAAATTCAAGCTTTATGTAAATTTTAGAATTAAGCGAATATTTTTTTTCGTAGTTTAAAACCTCCATAATAGGAGTTTTTCCAATTAACTCTATTACCGAAGTGGGAATCATACCATACCTCTTACTCAAATTTTCTTATTAGATGATTATAAACTCAAGACACAATCAAATCAACAATATCCTTACTTTTATGCTTTAATTAAGCAAATTATTTTTGCTTGAAATTTTTAGAGTCTTGTGCTAATATTTAACTGTAGTTATTTTTATATCAGAGGAGGTCTGATAATGAAAACTTTGCTTGTTGAAGCCGACAGTAAGGATAGGCTAAAAAAAGTTAAGGAACTATATCTTAATTCATTCCCTAAAAACGAACGCGAACCATTTTGGTATTTAAAGCGACAAACCAAAAGAGGAAGGGTTAACATTAAAACAATAGAAACAGAAGAAGGCAAGTTTGTTGGACTTATGATTGCCACCTTTTATGATGACATTATTTTAATTGACTATTTTGCAATTTCTCCTGACTTCAGAGATATGGGAATTGGCTCTGAAATTTTAAGAACAATACAAAACCAATATGCTGATATGAAAATAGTGCTGGAAATTGAAAGCACCAGAGATAAAGCTGAAAATAAGGCTCAACGCGACAGAAGAAAAAGATTTTACATTGCGAACGGCCTAAAGGAAATGCCATACCATGTATTACTCTTCGGAGTAGAAATGGAAATTATGACCTATGGCGGCGATGTGAGCTTTGAGGAATACCATGCCTTATATGAAATGGAAATGGGCAAATTCATATCAAAGTGGGTTAAGAAAACTAAATATTGATAAAAGCCCGCAGCTGCGGGCTTTTATGTTGAAAAAATTACAGAAATACACAATATAACACTAATTAACTAATTAATCGAATCCACATCAGCTTCTTCCCCGCCCCGTATTTCTATTATAAGCTTATTCGGAAGGCAAACCACGCTTTGCGTATTAAGGCTTATTTCTCCCATTTTTACACACAATTTATCAGGGCAGCTAGCTTCAGAAATAGAGGCTTTGCCATTTTCAATTTTTAAAATATTATAGCTTTCATCATCTCCAATAACCACGGTTGTATCTTGCGAAAGAGGGTATGAACCCACCTCTTCACCATTTATTTTAACAACAACTTCTCCTCCCTTACTTTTTGCTAACTGAGTGTAGCCATAGAGAGCAAAGGCAAAAATTAAAAGAAAAATAATGATTATGTAATCTATTTTTTTAAACTTCATAATTTTATTATAACACGAAAATAACCCTCTTATGCTTTTTATGAGCAAAAGCACAAGAGCCTTGGCAAAATTTATGATTAGGTGTATTATATTCCTACGACATTTTTTTTAATTTAGAGGTATAAAATGAAAAAATTTCTTGCAATCACACTTGTTGTGATGATGGCTCTTTCTTTTGTTGCCTGCAGCAACGAAAAAGATTCTCAGGATGAGGATGCACTCACCACCTACACAACACAGGCAGGGCTCACAATCCAGATGGAGGCAGGCTTCACAGAAGAAGAACAGGATGGTTTCGATGTGGTTTTAGCAGGCCCAAATAGCGATGTTTATTTAGTGGGTATAAGAGAAGGCAGCGATGTGTTTTCTGATCTTGGATATGATTTTTCAACCATATCCCTCAGCGATTATGCTGCAATGGTACAGCAGGCTAACGGAACAATCGATGAATACATAGAGGATTCAGAAGGCAACCTTTCCACAAGCTACACTTCAACAGTTGACGATGTGGTATATTACTACTACAGCGTGGTTAAGCAGGGCGATGATTGCTTCTGGGTTACAACATTCTTTTGTGCAAATGATGATGCAACGGAATATGCACCGAAGTTCGCCACATGGGCAGCTACAATGGAAGTTAAATAACATACAAATGATATTATACCGCCCTAAAGGACGGTATTTTTTTATTTTTTGGTCACTCTAATTAATTACATCAGCAAAAGAGAAATCAATAACCTTTTTTAATTCTGATGGTGCCATTTCCACCTGATGGCCGATTTTACCCGCACTAAAGACTATGGTGGACTGACTCTTAGCAGATGAGTCCACAACAGTGGTAAAAAATTTTTTCATGCCAATTGGAGAGCAACCACCATGCACGTAGCCTGTGAGAGGCAAAAGATTGGCTTGTTTTAGCATTTCCACGGACTTTTCACCCACAACAGCAGCGGCCTTTTTTAGGTTTAGTTCACAAGCTGCGGGAATTACAAAAACATAGTTTTTATTACTTTTAGAAACAGTAACCAAAGTTTTGAACACCTTTTCAACAGGCATATTAAGAGCCTTTGCAGCCTCCTGCCCACTAAGGGCATGCTCTGCCGGGAATGTATGGTAAATATATTGCGCCTTATGCTGCTCAATAATTCGAATGACGTTGGTTTTTTCTTCTTCTTTTTTCATATCATTTGATTCCTAATAGTTTATTTAAACAAAACCCTGCCCGGTTAGACAGGCAGAGTTTCATTCGATTTTATTGCGTACTACCCGGGTCTGTTGGATCCGTGGGATCAACAGGAACAGTGGGATCAACAGGATCAGGGCCAACAGGAACATCTGGAGTATCCGGGTTATCGGGCTCCTCAGTGTCTGTGTCCTCATGTTGAATCGGACAGATATCCTTAGGAACATCGTCCTCCCGAACTCCGTAATATTTACCGCCCTCCACAATTTTAGCCTGAGATCGATCCTTAAATTCCATTTCAATTTCTGTGCAGGTCCCGTTTGAAAGAAGGTGTGTAACACTGCACACATTAGCCTTAACAGTGGGAATGTTTACACCGCTGGGAGATGTGCCTGGAAGAGCCCAATCTCCATTCCAGACCACTCCATCTGGCATAGAAGGTAAATTAGCTGCAGCAATGCCCTTTTGCGCATAAAACTGCTGGAACACTTCCTCAAAGAAGTTAGCAGGGCCATCCCAATCTCCACCATAGACTCCAACATTGAGGTAATATGTGTTGCCGTTAACCGTAACCTGCTGCACATCGTAGCCAAACCAGAAGGCCGCAGCATAGTCGGCAGTATAGCCGCAGAACCATGCGCACATTTTATCATCTGTGGTGCCGGTTTTACCAGCCAACTCCTGTCCATCAACAGAAATATAGGTGGTGCCGCCCTTAACAACATTTTTCAAAACGCTTGTGATTATCCAAGCAGACTGTTCACTTATAACATCCACCGTTTCCTGTGGGCTTTCAAGAATGACAGCCCCATTGGAGTCAGTAACATAACGATAAAATGTAGGCGTTACTCTTTTACCATAATTTGCAAAGGTGGAAAACGCACTGGCCATTGCCAATGGTGTCTGCCCTTCTGTGTAGCCGCCCAAAGCAAGTGCAGCAGAGTTATAATCATCCGGCAGAATATCAAGGCCAAACTTAGTGGCATATTCTGCGCAGGTGTCATACCCCACAGCTTTTTGAACCTGAACAGCCACAATGTTTATAGAAGCTGTAAGGGCCTGCCTTACGGACATAACCCCAGAACCGCTTCCTCCTGAATCGTGGGGAACCCAGTCTCCCCACGCAATAAGGGAATCATCAAAGGAATCGGCAAGAGTTATCTTTCCTGAATCAATTCCCGGAGCATATGTAGATATAGGCTTTGTGGAAGAACCAGTTTGGAATTTTTGAAGAGCACGGTTTATAACAAGGTTGCCAGTCTTTTCTCTGCCGCCTATAATTCCAACTACATAGCCTGTGTGGTTTTGGATAACCGCACCGCCCACCTGAGGGATATACTCAACATTTTCACCAGTTTGCGCACTAACAGCCTCGCTTGCCAACGCAGCCTGATAGGTCTGTGAAGGGAAGTTGCCATCATCAGCTGCAGCATCCTCTAGTGCCCCTTGAATTACCGGGTCAACTGTTGAATAAATTTTCAATCCTCCATTGGTGAGAAGGTCAATGGCATCTGACTCCTGGTAGTTGTATTTTTCAATTAAGTTCTCTAACACCTCATTATATACTGCATCGGTGAAATAGGTGTATTCATAGCTGTAATCAGGAATTTGAAGGCCAATTAAGTCCTCTCGGAGCTCATTTACAGCAATATCATGTTCCTTTTGAGAAATGTGCCCCAATTCAAGCATTTTGTCCACAATTAAAATGGCTCTCTCTTTATTTTCCGCCTTGTGCACAGGCACAACATTTCCATTTTCATCCGTGGTTTTCTCTAGGTAGGTGTTTCCATCTTCATCCTGAAGGTAATTATAAGGGCCATAAAGAGTTGGCGCCTTCATGATTGAAGCCAAAACCGCTGATTGAGCCACGCTCAGTTCATCACAGGAAATTCCGAAAATTGTTTCTGAAGCACTCTCAATTCCCCAAGCTGCCGAGAGATTGATTCTATTTAGATACGCCTCCAGAATTTCCCTCTTTGAAATTGTCTGTTCAAGCTCGCAGGCCAGTTTCCACTCCATAACCTTACGTTTAATGCTGGTTTCGCTGCTCAAATGGGTTAGCTTTATCAGCTGCTGAGTTATAGTGGAGCCGCCGCTTCCCTCTGTGCCTCCGCTGGTGATAACTCCTATAACAGCCTTAAGAGTGCCCCTTATATCCACACCAAAATGAGAATAGAAACGCTGGTCCTCAATGGAAACAAAAGCCAGCTGCACTAATTCAGGAATTTCCTGAATGCTCACCACTTTACGGCGCTGACTGGTCTCAAGCTCTTGGTAATAATCATCATTAATGTCATAAATTACTGTGGCACCGGTAAACTCCAACTTGCTGGTGTCCACAGTTGGTGCCTGCATCATTAAGGTAAGAATTAGTCCAAGACCACACACTCCAATGAGGATGCATATACCTAAAAACACCACAAAAATTCTAAGGAGAATTTGCGAGCTTCTTTTGCCTTTATTTTTCGTCTCCTCCCCCTTTGCCTTCAGCTCGTTAAGTTGGGCACTGGTGGGCGCTTTTTCCCTCGCAACAATTTTTATTCTTTTATCACCAATAACCAGGCCGCCCCCAGCCTTCTTTTTTAAGGACTTGGGGGTAGATGCAGCCTTTTCTTTATTTTTGTTCTTACTAAACATAGGCATATTAACCGATTTTTATATTATTACTCACCTTCTGGAGTCTCAGGCTCCACAGGAGGAGTGTAGCTATTAACAACAACATGCAATTTGCCAGTGGCGGTATATTCCAAACTAACCGTTCCTGAAGTATCCCCAGTTGATGGTGCAGGCGGAATACCCAAAATACCAGAAACACCTGCATTGTAAACATTTGTTATGGTTATATCTGCCTCACCTGGAGAATTTGCCGTTATAATCAGCTGATTTCCCGAAACGGTAGCTGTAGCCACGGCCTCATTGCTGGAGGTCACTGATGGTGAAATACCGGAAGCATTTGCTGTAACACCAGTTACAGACTGTGTGTATATATACATCGTGGCAGACTGCTCACTGATTGTTATACTGTCGGTTAGCGTGGAGGTATTAGACTCAGCTGTGCCAAATTTGAATTTATTCACAACACTGTCCGCAGTATGAGTTGTGCAGGTGGTGTCCGGCGCAATTGTCCCCACTTCTTTAGTACCTACCTTCGTATCATCACGGTATGGCACTGCTCCGGCAATATACACAATGGCAGGGTCTTTATAAACCAAAACCTTTTTCTCAACATGAGGACAATATTCAGTGGCTAAACTTCCAGAGTCAGCACATATAAGGAATTCTCTGTGGAGGTCATCTGAGCCTTCAGGATATGTTCCCTCAATAAAATATTCCGTTCCCACCTGAGAACCCCTTGGGTCTTGTTCACTAAGTGCAGTTGGCGCCTTTCCTGAAACCTTATCCACTGAAGCCTGAATTATTCCATCAGGCATTGAAGGCAAGGATGAGGACTCAATGCCATTTTGGGAATACATTGTTCTAAACACAGTTTTAGCAAAGGATGTTGGATATGAGCTTCCTGTGCTACCGAAACGAAGTGAATATTCCTCTCCATTTACTGTTACAGTCTGTTGATCGTAACCCATCCAAACGGAAATAGTATAATCACGGGTATATCCACAGAACCAAGCATACACGTTGCTATCGGTGGTGCCGGTTTTACCGGCTGTTTCATGGCCACTCACCGTAAAATAACTATATCCGGCAGCTGCATCAGCAAGAACATCGTTTATAAGCCATGCAGTTTGTTCTTTAATAACCTGAGTAGTTTCCTGCTGACTCTCCAAAAGCACATTACCGTTAGAATCTGTCACATAACGGTAGAAGGTTGGAGAAATTCTAACTCCCATATTCGGGAACACAGTGAAAGCACTGCACATAACAAGAGGTGTCTGTCCATAGGTGTAGCCACCTAAAGCTAGAGCTGCGGTATTTAAGTCCGCTCCGTTTTCACGCTCTATTTCGAGTCCAAATTTTTCAGCATATAAAGCACAGGTTTCATGGCCAATAACACGCTCAGCCTGAGCAGCCACAAGGTTTTCACTATAGAAAAGGCCATCTCTGACTGAAAGCATGCCTGGCATATTATTTCCTGCGTTTTTAGGAGTCCAACCATCATCAAATTTAAGGGGCACATCGTCAAAAGTGGTGGCAAGAGTAATTTTTCCGGTGTCAAGCCCAGGAGCATACACACTGACAGGCTTTGTGGTGGAACCGGTTTGTAGCTTCTGCAAAGCTCTGTTCATTGTAAGAGAACCACTCTTCGTTCTGCCGCCAATTATACCCGTAACATAGCCGGTGGAATTTTGAATTACCACACTGGCTTCCTCTGGCACATAGTTAACAGTTTCTCCTGTAGCTGCACTCATTGCTTCACTAGCCATTTGTGCCTCATAGGACTGATCAGCAATGAGGGAATCGTCTGCAGCAGCTGAATTCAACGCATTCTGCACAATTGGATCAACTGTTGAATAAATCTTTATACCGCCATTAAGCAGAAGATCTACCGTTTCTTCGTATGAAAGAGAATATTTCTCCTGCATATCCTCCAACACCTCTGTATATACGGCATCGGTAAAATAGGTATAATCACTGGAATAGGTTGGCATAACAAGGCCCACTTCATTGTTTTCAATTTCCTTTATGGCAATGTCATGTTCCTTTTGAGAAATATGGCCTAATTCCAGCATTTTGTTTACAACAAGCTTAGAACGCTCAGCATTAGCTTCACTTTGCACCACCCTTACTGTGCCATCCTCAAGGGTTTCCTTTTCTATATGCTCATTCCCATCCTCATCAGTTACATAGGAATAAGGGTTATAGTAAGTTGGTGCTTTCATTATGGAGGCTATACAAGCCGACTGTGCAACGGAAAGCTCATCGCAGGAAACACCAAAATACAACTCTGCCGCACTCTCAATTCCCCAAGCGCTGCTAAGGTTTATTTTATTTAAGTAAGCCTGAAGAATTTCCCGCTTACTCATACTCTTTTCCAGCTGATAAGCCAACTTCCATTCCATAACCTTACGCTTTATGGAAACCTCACTAGTGAGGTGAGTTTGCTTAATGAGCTGCTGTGTTATGGTAGAGCCACCGCTGCCCTCTGTGCTGCCTGTGGTGAGAACACCTATAACAGCCTTAAGTGTGCCTCTCACATCTACACCGAAGTGAGAGTAGAAACGCTGGTCCTCAATGGAAACAAAAGCCAGCTGCACCAACTCCGGCACCTCCTGAATTGTAACAGGCTCTCTTCTCTCACTGGACTGCAACTCCTGATAGAAGTCGTCGTTGATGTCATAAACCTTGCTTGCTTCCACAAACTGAAGTTTTGTGAGATCAAGCTCAGGAGCTTCAGACATCCACTTTATCATAACCACAAGCCCTGCAATGCCGCAAATAAAGCATATGCAGAGGATAACAATTAAAGCTATAAGAAGAATTTTTTTCCATAATGGACGATTTTTCTTTTCACCCTTTTTCTTTCTTCTGCGTCTTTTGCGAACTATCCTTTTCTTGCCAGAGCTTCTTCGGACTTTTTTCCCCTTATTTCCCTCAGTTAAGTCCTCTATGCCACTTTCATCTTCGAGATCATTATCTCTGCTTGGAAGAGAAATTCGTCTTGTGGCTTCAACTTCATCAGATAACAGCTCATCAGTAACATAGGAACTATTTTCATATAAGGATTCAACTCCACCAGATTCACTTGCACGCTCTTTAGAAGAATTCTCTGAAACGCTTCTTCTTTGAGAACTTCTTTGTGATGCCCTCTGTGAGACTCTTTGCGAGGTCCTTTTATTTTTTTCTTCGGTTTCGCTTTGCTTGTTATCGCGCGGCTTTTTTCTAATTTCCAATTTTCTCCTCCATGATTTCCACGGCCTTTTGAAGCTGTGTATCACTTTCGTATGGTATATCGCTTATTAACACATTTTGATACTCTTCTGGCAAATCCACCTCCACATCAGGGGCTATGCCTACCCCATGTATGGAGTCACCAGAAGGGCCATAATACTGCTGATATGTATATTTATAGAATGTGCCATCAGAAAGAGGGATCATAATTTGCACAATACCTTTTCCGTAGGTAGTTTTACCAACTATTGTGGCAGCATTGTTATCCCTTAAGGATATAGTGAGTATTTCGCTTGAGGATGCAGAATATCCATCCACCAACACAACCACAGGCAAATTAATTGAATACTCATCAGAATCGTAGGAACTTTTATTGCCGTTTTTATCCATTAAGTAAACAATCTGGCATCCCGGCAAAATATCATCGGCAATCTGAACAGCTTCATTCACCAACCCTCCGGGATTTTGCCTTAAATCAAGGATTAAACCCTTCATACCCTCTGAAGTGAGGTTTTTAACAGCCTCTGAGAATTGATTGTAGGTGTTGGTTTCAAATTCGGATATGTACACATAGCCAATGCCATCACTAAGCATTTTTGACTCTACATATATATTTTCTATTTCCGCACGGGTAATGTCAAAATAAAGAGTTTCATCTCCCCTTAAAACACCAAGTCTGACAGATGTGCCAACTTCCCCACGAATAAAGGTTACAGCATAGGAAGTTGTGGTGCCCTTAAGATTCTCATCATCAGCAGAGATTATTATATCTCCAATTTGAAGTCCGGCCCCATAAGCAGGAGAATCCTTAAACACAGCAGCTATCACCACATTGCTGTCCGAATCATTAGAAATTTTAACACCTATGCCGGAATATGACGCACTAACCGATTCAAGATATTGATCGTATTCCTCTTCGTTCATATATTCGGAGTATATATCTCCGGTGCCTTCCATCATTCCCTTATAGATGCTATCCCACATGGAATCTTCATCTATATCCCAAAGGAAATTTTCATCCAGCTGCCCCATTATATAGAGAAGCTTACTCACATTTTGATTTCTTTTTTCATTTCCTGTGTTCACAACCACAGCATCCCCAGTAAAAACGGGGTAATATTTAGTTATGAAAAACGTGGCAAGATTACTCACTAAGAACAGCAAAACCACAACCACAATGGTTATAGTCTTTTTTCTTCCTGTGTTATTTTTCATTTCCACCTTCTTGTGTTATGTTACTATGATATTATTTTATATGTGCTATTATATCATACTCGCTACAACTCAAAAGTAGTTGAGGATTAATTAATGTTATTAATTTCTTAAAAAATAAAGGAAATTTTTAATAAAAGGAGAATATATATTGTGAAAAAAGCAATTCTTGCCAGCAACTCTCCCAGGAGAAAAGAGCTGATGGGTTACCTACCGCTGGAATTTAGTGTGATGCCCGCTGATATCGACGAAACTTTTAGCAACGAGCTTTCAATTGAGGAAAATGTTATGAGAACGGCCTGTCTAAAGGCAAAAGAGGTGGAAAAAAGAGGTGCATTTTCTCAATGCGACTTCATTATAGCCTCTGATACGGTGGTGTCAATAAATAATGTGGTTTTAGGGAAGCCCCATGATTATGATGATGCCATAAGAATGCTTAAACTTCTCTCAGGAGCATGCCATAGTGTTTTCAGCGGAGTTTGCATTATATCAAAGGAAAAAACTTTAAGTTTTTATGACGAAACCAAGGTATTGTTTGCGGCAATGAGCGAAAAAGAAATAGAAGAATACGTCAAAACCAATGAACCCATGGATAAGGCCGGAGCGTATGCCATACAGGGAGATGCAAGACTTTTCATTGAACAGATAGAGGGCAACTACGACAATGTGGTGGGATTGCCTTTGGCAAAGCTATACAGCGTTTTAAAAAAGGAGTTCAATCTTTTGGGATGAGGTTTTGGCTGATTGGAGACCAATTAAATGGGATCAGCTGACACCATAATTGTGAATAAAATCAAGGAAAAGGCAGCACTCTTGGGTGTGGAAAACCTATCAGACAAGGAGCTTGTGGCACTTTTAATTAAAACAGGTGATGAAATTAAACAAGTGGACACACTAAGCGAAAACCTTCTTAGACGTTATGGTTCCCTAAGGGAAATTTCCAGATTGGCTCCAGAGGAAATTAAAAATGAAAACAAGGGTATGAGTCTGAACAAGGCGATAACCTTAAAGGCTGCTCTGGAGGCCGGCAAACGTGCACAAAGCGTAAGGGCAAAAGGAGAGATGGTGAAAACCTCTTACGATATAGCCAAGGTGGTAATGCCGCTTTTTTTTTTTTTTTTAAAAGAAAATTTTATGGTGGCAGTGCTTAACACTAAAAATTGCATAATTGGGCTGGAAACCGTTTCTGTTGGGACTTTAAACAGCTCCCTTGCGCATCCAAGGGAAGTATTCCGTATTGCAATAAGCAAATGTGCCAATGCTATTATTTTGGTGCACAATCACCCCAGCGGAGACCCGCTCCCTAGCAATGAAGACAAAAGAGTGACAAGGCAAATGTGGGATGCTGGGAAAATTTTAAATATTGGGGTATTAGACCACATAATTGTTGGGGGCGAGAATTATTTTTCCTTTGCTGATGCAGGAATAATGCCTGATGAGAAAAAAACTTCAGCTTCTTTTCTTAAAAATAAAAAACTTGCTCAAAACATAGTTTAATATCACCACTACGATGCTCACCAGCATCTTTGCAGGAAAGTTTTCAACTCCAAGAAAGCTTTGGTTTATTCCCATTTTTACCACCAAGGGCAATGCTGCGGTTTCAAAAATTCCAGTGACAAGGCGAGAAGTGAAAAAAGGAACAAACTCGCCTATGAAGGTGTTTTTGCCCCAATGCTTACTCTCGAACACCCAAAGTTTGTTGGTAACAAAGGCAAAAAACACTGCACAAAGCCAGGAAATAGCGTTGGCAAGGTTGTAGTTAAGATTAAAAAATTTCACTGCAGCGCCATAGCTGGACCAATTCACAATGGTGGTGAGTCCACCAAAGAACAAATAGCTTATAGCCTCTTTATATTTAATAAATAATTGTTTTAGTTTATTCATAGCTTGTTTATTTTACTACACTATTTAAGCCTAAAAAAATAAAGCACCATAAAAAAGTGCTTTTAACGGAAAAATAATAGAATTTCAAGCATGTCTCCTTTTGAAACATCTTCCATTTCAAAGGCAGTTTTACTACCTTATGAAATCACACCGAAGTTCAAATAAAAATTTATTCAAACCGCCCTATGGGCTCCGCGGTGTGCGGGCAACTTGCGAAAGCAAGTTTTTTTCTTTATTATACCACATTATACCATGCCCGTCCGTTTAATTACCCATTATTTTTTACTTTACACCTAAATTTAAGGCTTTAACACAAAAGCACGGCAGAGGAAAATCTTTGCCGTGCTTTAATGAATTAGCCATTTTTATTTAACTTTGCTCTTTTTTCTTTTGCCAACCACCGCAATAGATGCTGTTATTGCGCTTATAAGCATTAATGCACTCCAAAGCAATACTTTGCTGGTGTCAGCTGTTTTTGGAGAAGCAAATCTCACATAACCACAAATGTTGCAATCAGAATCACAAGAATCATCATAAACATGATTTTCTTTCTGTGCAATATCTCCGCAATCACACTGCTGCCAATGGCTCACAGAATCTTTTTTCTGTTGGTAGCTATGCTTATGATTTTTATCATATCCGCAATCATCGCAGATGTCGTCATCGCCATAATCATGAGAGAGCTTAGCGAGAATTTTCTGCTTAACTAGAATCTTTTTACATCTTTCACAATGTTTGCCTTCAGTTAAACCAGTGAATGTGCATGTTGGCTCCACCCTCGGGTCTGTTATCTCCTCATGGCCAAGGGCGGAACCTTCATCCGTGAAGGTTTCCGTGGTGCTTATTTCACCGCAGGTGCAGCTCTTATAATAAACCGCATCATGGGTGCAATCAGCAGGGGATTTCAGGGCTCCTTCAAGCTCTTTATTTTCTTGGTCGAAGGTATGCCCAAGTGCCGGCGCAATTTCATAGCCACACTCAGTACATACCACAGCTTCAGTTTCCGTGGGAACAGCAAGGCTTGGATTATGCTTTTCAACACTTGTCTTAATCACGACTCCACAGCCTTCGTTTGTGCATATATGCCAGTGGTTTTCTTCATCATACAACCAATCACTGCCTTGTATATGTTCACAATCAGCTTTATAGCCACAATCTTTGCAAACGCCCTCTTCAAGCTCATGCGGCTCTTCTTCAACTATAATCTTACCACAACAGCTCCATTTTTTTATGTGGGTGCTGTCAGTTTGCAGCCACATCTCCTCTCCTGTATGCTTTTCAGAGTTCAATTCGCCGTAGGACTCTCCACAAACCGCACAATTTGCCTGCTTACAGCAATTTGCCTCACCACCACTGTGTTTTTCCTCATTAAGCTTTGTGGTGCAGTTTTCGCAGGTCTGCCAGTGGGTGATTTCATCGTGACTGTAGCCTGTATTTAAAGCATGCTCCACCAAATCAAGAGTGCTTCCGCAAACAGAGCAGGTAGTAGGTTCCGTGCAAGAACGCGGATTTTCATTTAGCGTGTGGTCGCACTTCCACTTGGCTTCGTAGTTCTCTTGCGTGGAAGTGGAGTCTTCCTCCAAAATCCAGCCATCAAAGGCATATCCGGTTCTTTTTATATTTTCTGCTGTTGGTAAGCTCAGGGTTTCATTTTGCAAATAGCTCTCTGGCGGGTTATAGCCATCCACCCACTCGCCTCCGTTCTTTTCAAAGCTCACCAAAATGGTATCAGGCTCTCCATTCTGACAGACAATGCAAACACCACTGCTGTTTTTCACATGGTCTTCACCCACCGTAACGGCCTGGCAGTTCTCCACAGTGCATTTTTTATAGTGATACCCCTCATCATAAATCCAATCACTCCACTGATGGGTGTGCAGAGAAGTAAAGTCAAGCTTAACCATACTCTCCTTACCCATATCATTGGTTAAAAGGAAAGTATATACCCCAGGCTCTGTAACCGTGAAGCCATAAACACTGCGGGTGCTTACCCACGTTTTACCAACATTCACACTTGGATCAGGATTCGTTCTAACAGCATCCAAGAGAGCGCTGTCACTGTCTGTGGATAGACTTGTAAGGGGAATTTCAGTATATGTGGCGCCATTATTGGTGCTATATTTCCAGCTTCTGATTTTACCTGCATCTATATAAAGGTGATCTTCTTCAAGACTTGCCACAATAGATGCATCATAATCCTCTATCGTTGGGGTATATCCTGAATAATTCACATTTAAAGTTGCTTTGCTTGAAGAGAATTTCACACTCTTTCCTGTTGCTTTATCTGTTTTTGTTACCTCAAACCAAATATTTGCCGCCGTAGTTTTCTGGTCCAAAAGCTTTGGCAACGTGCAGGTGTAGTTAGCTTCTAAGGCTTTTACATTTGCCGGAGAAATCGTTACAGGTGTAGAATTTAACGCAATGGGCTCTATGCTTTTGTCCGTTGGCTGAATATACCAAGTAATAGCATAGCTAAATCTTGAAACAGTGTCATCCTCAACATTTGGCCCCTCAGCAATTATAACGATATAATCATCATTCTTCGGAAAACGTGAAGCCCACAGCTTCACTTCATGGCCTACATCAAAGGTTTTACCACTTGTGTAGTAATCATCAATATCTGCAGAATCTTGGTAAGAAACATACATGGAATTTGCGGGGATGGTCTTATTTTCAGTTACATCTGCAGTAAGAACCAACTGCTTCGTCTCCCCCACTGCACCCGTAGCTGCTCGTTTCACAGTATATTCACACTTGTAATACACCTTTGTGTCAGAGGAAACTGAGGGCAAATAAACATAGCTTGATGTCACAGCTCTAGTGCCATCATAGGTAACATCACCGCCTAATTCCTTATACTCACCGTTATCACCAATTTTTACGTACCACTTGCAACTATTTATTGTGTAGTACATATAATCGTCATTATCCACATAATACTCGTTGTTTTCATAATCATGATATTCCTTTATTATGAAAAGATCATTTCCGTCAGAAGAAATCCCTTTCGTTGAAACAACAAGTTCAACAGGAGTAAAGCTATTTGCCTTAACATAACCGGTGTATTCTTTTTTCCCATTTGAATCCTCTGTTATAAAGTAGCCATTTGCACCTTGGGTAACAGGAATGGATTCCCTCTTTAAGTATATTTTCACCGATATGGCATAATTTGGCATCGTGAATGTTACACATTGGGCGCCGGCACTAAGTTCGCGGATTGCGTAATTACTGATATCAGCTTTTTTTCGAACAATAATTTCACCAGAGCTGCCCCTTTCGGTTTCATCTACTAGACTAAGCCTTTTACCAGAGCTATCCTCTATTATCACATTATCAATGGTATATTTATATCCAGTTTTGCTGGCTAGAGGCACAGCAATACTCACCCAGTTACCCCCTGTAACTCCGTCGCCGCTTTTCACATCTGTTTGCGAAGCATAAACCTCATTTACCTTAGGAGTGCCAACTCGCACATCAAAGCTATTTCCTTCCGCCAGGTTTGTGGCGCTGTAGGTGAGAGTATATTTAATTATGGCATAAAAGCTTTTGCCTGCATATTGCGATCTTTCCGTAAAAACCTTTCCAGGCTCATATCCGGTAGGATAAGCCACAGAAGGGTCCACCACAGAGTCATCCCAAAGATAAGAAGAATATTTACCCCCATCTGTATAATCCTCAAAACCACGACAATATTTCACAGGCGGCATATTTACTGACCAATAATCAAGATAACCAGTTTTTGACTCTGATGCCCTCGGAAGAACAATAGTAGGTTCCTCTCCGCTGGTAGTGTTTGTTTTAACAACAATATTTTTAGTTGTGCTCCCATCTATAATGCGATATGCATCATATTTTATGTCAGTTTTGCTAAAAAGATTAAGGTTGCCATAAAGCCGAATGGTAGGCGCACTTTCGTTTTTAGCGTTAAGGTAATCAAGAGGCTTTGCAAACATAGCATTGCTTGAAGTAAAATTCTTTGAATCGCCTACAGCAAGATACACAATGATTGTGTCTTTTTTCTTCGAGTTATACTCATAAACCTCAGCTTTTGTAGTGCAAGTAAATTCACCATCATTACCTTTTGGAGTTAAAGTCCATTTCGTAGCAAGGGTTTTAAGATATTCATCCGTTACTCCCGGGTCCCTACGGACAAGCTTCAACTCATAATCAACCGCATAATCATAATCATCATCCAAACTACTATCGACACAAAGATAATATTGATATGTAGAATTGCTTGTGGTAGAAGGAAGATTTACGTAAATGTAATACTCGCTGGTATACGATTCATCACCAACCGGAACAAAATAAAATGATGATGCATTAAGTTCATCTACGGTCAAATCCTCAACATTGAGCACCCCCGGTTTAAAATAATCTGTTCCGCCGTATCCAAATTCGTCAAAGTTACTTATGCCATAGCTTGTGCCATCAACCTCATAGGTGGTACCATTCCCAACACTAGCTTGCGTTGTAACACCAAAATTTCGAGTAAAATTGTTCACATCGCCTACTGTAATAATGTTCGTAATTTCCTTGTTGGATGTATCTGAAACCTCGTTATTTATTATCGCAATGCTATTATTGCCAGAACAAATAAAAAATGGCATAGTGAAGCCTTTTAAGCTTTTACCGGAAGAGAGATATTTTGAAACAAGGTTTATTGCCTCTGAATTTCCTGATTTTGATGATGCGGGAATTGCCACTGCAACATTTCTTTCATTGGCAAGCTCAGCAGAGGCAGCTTCCGCAACAATGGGAAATACCGGCACAAAGCTCAATCCCATACATAACATAAGCAAGGTGCTTACAAAACATATCCAAACCTTTTTCTTCATTTCTACCTCCATTTTACTTGCACGTTCTAACAACAAAAATATTATATTTCCAATCTCGTACACCAAAGCATGGCTTTAACA
>CAVEWD010000004.1:0-22546 GCA_963619195.1 bacterium
GGTTTGCTCTACTGCCACCACAAGAATGGGTCTACCTTCAAATAGCTCCTTTGCTTTATCATTGGTGGAGGAAACAGTATCGAAAAAGCAAACCTCAACTCCCTTATTCTCAAGGAGCCTGCCTAATTTCTCCTGGGTGATTCTTTTCATTTTTTGCCCTCTTTTATAATAGATTTGGTTTCACAATGATAAATTTATATGTTAAACTATAGTATTATAACACAGTAAATGGAGGTGCTGCAAAGTGCTTAGTTCAAAAGAGGCTGGAAAGCTTATAGATCATGCTATTTTAAAACCAGATGCCACCAGGGCAGATGTTGAGGAAGGGGTAAAAACCGCCATTGAATACGGAGCAAAGTCTGTTTGCGTTCGTAGCTGCGATGTGGCCTTTGCAGCAGAGCTTCTTAAGGGAACCGATGTTTTGTGCGGGTGTGTGGTGGGCTTTCCCCATGGAGGGGCCAACACCAGCGCAAAATGCGCTGAAGCTAAGGCTGCTCTTAATGATGGAGCCTGCGAAGTTGACATGGTGATTGCCATTGGGCTTTTAAAATCGAAGGAATATGACCTGGTAAGAGATGACATTAGGGCAGTTTTGGATATCTGCCATGCCCATAATGCAATTTTGAAGGTTATTTTTGAAACCTGCTATTTAACCAATGAGGAGAAAATAGCAGCCTGCGAAATCTGCAGCCAGCTGGGAGTGGATTTTGTTAAAACCTCCACAGGCTTCGGAAGCGCAGGAGCAACCCTTGAGGATGTGAAACTGATGAGGGAGCATTGCCCAGCCTCCGTGAAGGTGAAAGCCTCTGGAGGAATCAGAACCTTTGAGGATGTGCAGGCTTTTTATGAGGCGGGAGCCGAAAGAATTGGAGCTAGCGCCACAAAGGCCATAGTTGAAGAAGCCAGAAAAAGAGAAAATTTGTAGTTTATATACGGAGGAATAAATAATGAAGGTTATATTAAAAAGCGATGTGCCTGAAGTGGGCAAAAAAATGCAGGTTATTGAAGTGAAGAGCGGCTATGCCACCAACTTCCTTTTTAAGAAGAATTTGGCAGTTCCTGCCACAGATGAAAATATGGATGCGCTAAAGCAGGAGCTTGCGGATATTGCTCAGCATGAGGCAGAGCTAAAACAGGCAGCAGAGGACATTAAGGGCATAATCAACGGCAAAACCTACACCCTTAAAATTAAGTGCGGTAAGGGTCAAAAGCTCTATGGCGCTATAACAAACCAGGAAATTGCCGAACTTATAAACAAAACATCAAATGTGGAAATTGACAAAAGAAAAGTTGTCTGCGGCAATATAAAAACCCTCGGCGAACATGAAGTGAAGGTTAAGTTGCACCCACAGGTGGAAGCAGCCCTTACGGTTTTAGTTGAGGCAATAGCTGAATAATGCCAGAGGGAAATTTAGTTAAAAGCCCTCCCTACAGTGAGGAAGCAGAAAAAAGTGTGCTTGGCTGCATGATGCTGGATAAGCAGTCGGTGGAAACAGCTGTTTACATGCTAAGCGAGGATGACTTTTACATAGAAAAAAACCGTTGGATTTTTTCTGCCATAGCCGAAATAAACCGCCGGGGTGGAGCTGTGGACTTTGTAACCATAATGGACATGCTCTCCCAAAAGGGCACTGTGCTCCAATCCGGAGCCAGCTACATTGCCGAGTTGCAGGAAATTGTGCCCTTCACCAAAAACATTGAGCAATATTGCAACATTGTTAAGGAAAAATCCATCCTAAGAAAAATTATAATTGAATACAGCAACCTTATAAACAGCTGCTACGATGGTAAAAGTTCCTTGGCTGAAATTATTGATGAGTCAGAGCGATTTATTTACGACCTTTCCATGAACCGCACAAACAATAACTTTGTGAGCGTTAAGGAGGAAATGGCTCCCACAATTGTGAGACTGGCAGAAATTTATCAAAATGGAGGACAGTCCTCCGGAGTTATGAGCGGCTTTAAGAGGCTTGATGAGATAACAAACGGCTTCCAGCCCTCTGACTTAATTCTTCTGGCGGCACGCCCAAGCGTTGGTAAAACAGCTCTTGGCCTTAGCTTTGCGGTGAACGCTGCCATACGAGAGAAAAAATCCGTGGCCTTTTTCAGTTTAGAAATGTCCACAGAACAGCTTATTTTGAGAGTTATAGCTTTAGAAACCGATGTAAATTCCATGAAAATAAGAATGGGCAGGCAGTCAAACGCGGAGTGGAAGAAAATTACCTTCCTAAACAGCGCCCTTCAGGAAAACGATGTGAGGCTGTTTATTGATGACACCTCCGGCATATCCACAGGAGATGCCCTATCGAAGCTAAGAAGACTAAAGGCCCGTCAGGGGCTTGACATGGTGGTGATTGACTATTTGCAGCTCATGACCACCACCGGCATAAATTCCAGAAACGCCAACAGAGAACAGGAAATTTCCACAATATCCCGCGAACTTAAGAAAATGGCAAAGGAATTAAATGTGCCGGTTATTGCCCTAAGCCAGCTTTCCAGAAGCCCTGAAAAGAGGGGGGACGGCAGGCCAATGCTTTCAGACATAAGAGAGTCGGGGGCAATAGAACAAGATGCCGACATTGTTTTAATGCTTTATAGAAAGAGCAATTACGACGAAACCTATGAGGATAGAAACGAAACTGAGCTAATAATTGCAAAGCACAGAAACGGTGAAACAGGCTCAGTGAAGCTCTCATTCTTAAGAGATTACGCCAAATATGTGGATTACGATGAAGACAGCAAGGGAGAATATTAATAAATGCAAAATGAATATGACAAGGTAATGGGCCGCAACCCTGTTAAGGAAGCCTTGAAAAGCGGAAGAAATATTAACAAAATTTTTGTGGCCGACGGCGAGAGCGACTACAGCCTATCTCAAATTATAAAAACAGCCAAGGAAAAAGGCATTTATGTGCAGCGCACAGACCGCAGAAAACTTGACTACATGACAGGTGGAGGAGCCCACCAGGGAATTGTGGCAATGTGCTCCCCAATTGAATTTTGCACACCACAGGACATTTTGGATGTGGCAAAACAAAGAGGTGAAAAACCCTTTATTGTGATTCTTGACGGAATAACCGATGCCCACAATGCAGGAGCCATAATAAGAAGTGCCTACTGCGCGGGAGCCCATGGGGTGATTATTGCAAAACGCCGCAGTGCCGCCATTAACGAGGGAATTTACAAAACCAGCGCCGGCAGTGTGGAATATATTAAAATTGCTCAGGTAGCAAATCTTGCTCAAACTATGCAGCAGCTTCAAAAGGAAGGCCTCTTTGCGGTTTGTTGCGATATGAAGGGCGAAAACTACTACGACATAGATTTCGACATGCCCCTTATAATTGTGGCAGGAGCCGAGGGAGACGGAATCAGCCGTGTAATTAAAGATAAATGCGACTTCTCTGCAAGAATACCCATGAAGGGCAACCTGGACTCTTTAAACACCTCTGTGGCAGCTGGCATTGTTATGTTTGAGGCTGCAAGACAAAGAGGCTAAAATGGCTATGCACAGAGAGGATAGAATCGACCTGCACGGCATGAGTGTTTCTGAAGCCTGGGTGGAGCTTGACTATTTTTTAGACTACCTTGAGGATGACGTTGATGAAATAACCGTGGTGCATGGCTACAAACAGGGCAGCGCCCTTTTGGAAATGGTGAGAAAAAGTTATCAACACCCCCGTGTGGTGAAAAAAATTCTCAGCATGAACAATGGAATAACAATATTTTTACTCAGACCAGGTCAGTAGCAAGAAAACCCCTATTTTAAGCCAAAAATAGGGGTGTTTTTTTAATAAGGCAGTAAAAGACAATTAGCCACATTCTTTACACAGGTTTTACACAACAATGCTACAATTATGAACAAGTTATCAACAGGCAAAATTAACAGCTGTTTAAGCCATGGAAAACACCCTGGACGTTCTCCAGGGTGCGAAACAAATTATAAAAATTTTCTAAATGTTACTCAAATCTTACGGTTTTATCCTTAAGGCCGTTATAGAAGGCTTTTGCATCCATTTCAGCCTTCCCTTCAGGCTTTACTCTTTTTATTTTAACCGCACCGCTCCCGCAGACCACCACCATGCCGCATTTGTCGCAGGAAATAATGCTTCCATATGGGAATTCGCCCTCAATTTCAATAAGAGATGCACCAAACAGCTTCACAGTTTTGCCCGAAAGCCTTCCTTCCGCTGTGGGGGTTGGATCAAGCCCTCTTATTTTGTTGTGCACTTCCCTGCAACCTAGGGAAAAACTCACAAATTTATCGGCCTTCAAAATTTTTTCGGCATAGTTTGACTTTTCGCCTTCCTGAGCTACCCTTGGAGCATTGCCGTTTTTCATTAACTCAACAGCCTTAACAATAAGAGATGCACCTACATCGCAAATTTTTAAGCCTATCTGCCCTGCTGTGTCGTCCTCACCAATTTCTATTTCCTGGGAAATCATCATATCGCCGGTATCTAAGCCTTCATCCATATACATGATGGTAACACCGGTTTTTTCCTGCCCATCCATTATAACCCTGTTAATGGGGGCCGCCCCCCTGTAGGCAGGAAGAAGAGATGCATGCACATTTATGCAGCCATACTCAAAGGCACCAAGCACATTTGAGCGAAGCAGCTGTCCAAAGGAGCACACCACCGCCAATTGCGCACCGAAGCCCTTAACCTCCTCAAGGCTGTCATTATCACTCACCCTTTTAGGCTGAAGGAGGTTAAGGGAATTTTCCAGGGCATATTTTTTCACATCCCCAAACTCAATTTTGCTTCCTCTGCGTGAATTTGGCTTATCCGGCTGAGTTATGACACACACCACCTCATTTTCAGAAGAATGAAGGGCTTTTAATATCGACAGGGCCACAGGCCCAGTTCCCATAAACGCTATTTTCATACAATCTCACTGTTTGTTGTTATTATTTTTCTTATTTTCTTCTTCCCTTAAAAGCTCTTCATATTCTTCCTTAGAGAGAAGCTCCTCAGCTATATCTGTGAACATTATTCCGTTTAAATGGTCAATTTCGTGGCACAATGCCTTTGCCAAGAGGCCTTCCCCTTCAATTTCAATGTCCTCGCCCTTTTCATTTTTGGCCTTAACCTTCACCTTTTGTGGGCGATGCACATAGCCCACAAAATCGGGCACACTAAGACACCCCTCAATGGCACAGGCTTCACCTTCCTCTTCGATTATTTCCGGATTGATAAGCTTAATTAACCCTTCGCCCACATCTATGACCACAGCTCTTCTAAGTACTCCCACCTGGGGTGCCGCAAGGCCAACACCATCGGCTTCATACATGGTTTCTGCCATATCCTCCAGCAGCTGGGTTATTCTTTCGTTTATTTCCTTAATTTCTCTGCTTTGCTTTGCTAAAAGCTCATCGCCCTCTATTCTTATGTTTCTAAGCGCCATTTTCTCCTCCATTTATAATTAGGTGCATTTAATCTATTCACAAACTTCATCTTCATTTATAATGCTGGTGGGAAGCCCCATTTTTTTACAAACACTTCTTAATTCCTCCGGCATTTCACAAACCAGCCTTAAATTCCCGGAGGAATCCCACAAATCAAAGGAAGTTTCGCAGCAGTGCAAAAACATTCTGTCTAAGCCGTATTTTTCTTTGAAAATTTTATTTTTGCGGACATTGCCATATTTGTTATCCCCCACCAAGGGGTAACCCAGGCTACTTAGCTGAAAACGAATCTGGTGTGTTTTGCCAGTTATGAGTCTTGCCTTAACAAGGCTCATTCCATCACTCACCCCAAGGCTTTCATACACAGCCACCATTTTCACAGCCCCATCATCCCCCTCATTGCAGGGCAGCATGATGTTTTTGGCGGTGTCTTTCTTAGCATAGCACTCAGCTTTAATTTTCCTTTTCATTTCGCCAAAAATCAGAGCCACATAATATTTTTTAATCTTGTTTTCCCTAATGAGGCGTGAAAGCTCCTTTGCCGCTGTGGGAGTTTTGCCGCAAAGCACAATGCCGCTGGTGCCGTAATCGAGCCTATTTACAGCTGCCGGCACAAAGACGCCATTATAGTGCAAAACTACATCCTTTAAATGAAGCTTTATTCTCTCGTTTAAGCAGTCATTATTTTGCCCTCCCTGCTGAGTATTCAGCCCAGAGGGTTTATTGACCGCCAAAATGAAGGGGTCCTCATAAACCACCTTCACCTTAGGCAGCCCCTGCACAAAAGATGCGGCAGGCAGATCGCTCTGTGCCGCATTGTAAATTTTTATTTCATCTAATGTGTGCACGTGGTCTGAAGCTTCAGCTTTTTTGCCATTGATTTTAACATCGCCTTTTCTGATGAGCTTTTGAACAAGCCCCTTGGACAAAGAGGTGTTATTCAAAACGAATCTATCAAGGCGCATTTCATCATATTCGCTTCCAACCTCAATTACCTTAAGCGTCACCCTTTTGCTGCCTTTCATCAAGCTTTTTCTGAAGCCGCTCTATTTCCTTTTGGAGGTCTTCATTGGTTTCATTTGCCAGCTGTTCATCCGACATTTTCTTGGAGGCTTCACTCAGCTCGCTTGAACTAGATTCCTTCTTTGGAGCTTTTTTCTCGCTTACACGCCTTGAGGATGACTCCTCCTTACGAGAAGCTTCAGAGGTTTTGTTAGTGTGAGATTTTGTTTTTTTGTTTCTCACCTTTTTCTTTCCGGAACTGATTCCCATGCCGGCACCAACGAGGGAAACCAAAACCAAAAGCACAATACATATTAAATAATACAGATATGCGCTAAAGGAAATATATTCCAGCAGTGCAGAAAACGGGCGGAAAAAGAAATTCACGGTGGAACCTATGAAGAAAAATTTAGCCCACCCAGCTGTTGAGCCTGAAGTGAAAAAGCCCAAGGCCGCACTCACTAAGGTGATGATAAAAATTGGCACCACCGAGAGGAGGCTATAGGTAAAGGCATTTTTACCCTTTAACATGTTTAGCCCCAAAGCTGTGAGGTAAGCAAAAACTAGCCACACTAAAAGGGTGAGAACCAAAATTCCTAAATCAACATAGGTTATGCCAAAAATCTTATATTTTCTTAAAAGCATTACTGCCAGGCAGAGAATGATATGTATTCCGTTTATTCCCAGCAAAAACTCGCTCAGTGTTTTTTCCTTTTTCATTTTTCCCTCGACATTAAGAGTTAAGTATAGATATTATCCTTTCAAGGTCGTCATTTGTGTAATATTCAATTTTAACAAAGCCGCCCTTGCCTTTGTTTTCAATTTGCACCTTTGTGCCAATGCTTTGAGAAAGCTGTTCCTCGAAGCCGCGAATATATGCGGGCTTTTGCGGAGTTTCGCTTTTCTTAGGAGCATTGCCGAAGGTTTTGCTTAGTTTTTCAGCCTCTCTTACCGAAAGTCCCTTTTCGGCTATAAAGCGAGCAAATTCAACTCTAAGAGCTTCATTTTCCACAGAAAGTACTGCTCGAGCATGGCCAGCGGTGAGCTTCTTTTCTTCAATTAGCTCAATAACCTCCTCCGGCAGCATCAAAAGCCTCATGGCATTGGTTATAGCGCTGCGGCTTTTGCCCACGCTTTCGGCAATTTCCTCCTGAGTTAAACCAAATTCCTCAGCTAAGGTGCGGTAGGCCTTGGCGCATTCAACCTCGCTTAAATCCTCCCTTTGAATATTTTCAATAAGGGCCGCCTGCAAAAGAGATTTTTCATCAAAGTCCCTTATAACCACAGGCACTTCCTTTAAGCCCGCCATTACAGCGGCTCTTAGCCTTCTCTCTCCTGCCACAACCTTGTAGTTGTCTCCGTCGGGCATAACCAAAAGGGGCTGAAGCACTCCGAAATTTTTAATGCTTTCACTAAGCTCCATTAGAGACTCTTTTTCGAATTCAGTTCTGGGCTGTTTTTCGTTTCTTTTTATTTTATTTATGCTCAACAAAAATGGAGCATCATCTTTTTTTTCTTCTGGCCCATCATCCGGAATGAGGGCACTTAAGCCTCGGCCCAGGCCTTTTGGGGTTTTTGGTGACATATTTTCTCCTAAATATATTAATGAAAAACTATTTTAACATCTTTGAATAAACTCATCGGCCAAAGCTAAATAAGCCTTAGCACCCTTTGAGCTTTTGTCGTATTGCAATATTGTCATGCCGTAGCTGGGAGCCTCGGCCAACCTGACATTTCGAGGAATGATTTCCTCAAACACCTTTCCACCAAAATAGTTGCGCACTTCCTGCACAATTTGGGAGGAAAGGTTCGTTCTGGCATCATACATAGTGAGCATAACCCCGGTGATTTCCAGGGAGGAATTTATGCTTTTTTTCACCAGATTTACTGTGTTTATAAGCTGGCTCACACCCTCAAGGGCATAATATTCGCACTGAATTGGAATTAAAACCCCATCGGAGGCCGCAAGAGCGTTTATGGAAAGAAGCCCCAAGGATGGAGGGCAATCAATGATTACATAGTCGTAGTCATCCTTAACCTGCTCAAGAATGCCCCTTAAAATGATTTCTCGCTGAGGAGCGTTGGACATTTCCACCTCTGCTCCGGCCAGGTCGATGGTGGCAGGAAGCAGATATAGGTTTTCTGTGGAAGTTGAAATGATGGCATCCTTTGCATCCACCTCATGCATTAACACATGGTAAATGTCGGCTTTAAGCTCCTTGCGGTTTATATTAAGACCGCTGGTGAGATTGCTTTGAGCATCAAAGTCCACTAAAAGCACCTTCTTGCCCTTTGATGCCACGGCAGCACAGAGATTTGCACAGGAGGTAGTTTTACCTACGCCTCCCTTTTGATTAAACATTGAATATATCTTACCCATAATTTCACCTATTTTCTTGTTTACCCTTTATTTTACCATATTAAAGGCAAGTTTGAACAAAAACAAACTTATATTTTCATTAGAGGATATATAAAACCAGCCTCAAACAAGCCTTAAAAACGGCGAAGCTTTCGCCTAAAGCTCAATTACCCTGTGTATCCACTTTTTAGAAATAAAACGCGGCACAGAAAGAAACAGCTTAAGGAAGTTATCGGTTTGCAAAAGAGCTGCCGCAACATATACCGGCACCCTTAATTTTCTTACGGCAAAATACATAAGAGGAATGCCAATCAGCCACAGGGAGCAGGACTCAATTATCATGCAAAAACGCGTATCTCCTCCGCTGCGGAATATTCCCACAATGAAAAGGTTGTTGAACATGCTAAGCCACATGGTTAGGGCCACCACATTCAAGGTTTTAAGCATAAGGGGCAGAGTTGCCTCCTCCAGGGCAAAAAGACTTATTATTTCTTCTTTAAAGAAGAACACCCCAAGCCCGCAAAGCAGGCCGCAAATTAAATCTATAACAATAAAACGCTTGGCGCATTTCACAGCGTAGGTGAAATTGCCTGAGCCGATTGCGTTACCCACCATAACACTGCAGGACACACTCACCCCTTGGGAAAGGGAGAAAAACATAGAGCTTACCGTGGTGGAAATTTGAATAACCGCCACACTTGAGGCACCTAAAATGCCTATTATAGCCACATAAACCGTTTGAGCAAGCCCCCACAGGGTTTCATTCACCACAACGGGAGAGGCAGTTTTAAGAAGCCTTCCCACAAAGCCCTTTGGCCAGGAAAACATATTTTTCAGGCTGGTTTTTATGGGGTTCATGCTGTTTTTGGAATAAACAATGCCGCAAAGCAGCAAAAATTCCACCGCCCTGGCAATAACCGTGGCAATGGCGGCCCCCCTAACACCCATTGCGGCAAAGCCTAATTTGCCAAAAATGAGGATGTAGTTAAGGCATGTGTTGGTAAGAACTGAAATGAGGGTGGCGCAAAGAGGCAGCTTTGTGAGCCTAACTCCCCTGCAGAGAGAAGATAGGGAGAAGTTTAAGCCTGTGAGCACAATGCTGTAGCATATTATTCTTAAATACGCCGCGCCCTCCTCCACCACCTTTGCCACCACCGAAGGGTCGTCCTCCACAAAGAGGGGCACCAACTGAGGAGCAAAAATGGCAAATGCTACAGTGAACAAAATTCCGGTTATGCTAACGCATAAATACATAAAGCCGGAAAGCTTGCCTATTTTTTTATAGTCACCCGCCCCGTAATATTGCGCCACAAAAATGCTAAGGCCGGTACAAAGCCCGAAAATAACAAGGGTGTAGACATACACCAGCTTATTCGCCACAGCCACAGCAGCCACGCTTATTTCCCCAAGGCCTCCCACCATGACAGTGTCTATCATGTTAAGGCAAGCTGTAAGAAGCTGCTGAAATATAACGGGCACGCCCAGCGTGCCCACTGTTTTCAGAAATTTTTTATTGTCGAAGGTTTCGTCGTTAGAGAGTTGAGGCAATTTCTTTTATCCTCCCAATGGATATATCCCCCACATAAGCCACATCCTCGGTGGAATAGGCAAAGGGGAAATTGTCTGAAAAAAGAATCTGGCAGGTGGGGTCAAACTCTTCATCAGCTGCCCATAAAATAAAGTAAATGAAGCATCCTGGAGTGAATTCCAGCTTGTAGGAAACATCCCCCATATCCATCTTCTGAGCTCCCAGCTTTTCCATGGCTTTGGAAAATTTATCCAGCTTATAACCAAAGCTGTAGGCCATTCTTTTAATGCATCTGCCCTCAAACTGGCGGTAGTAGGTTTCTCCCCAGGGAAGCTCTCTGTAGGTGAGCTTTTTATCTCCAGCTACAGCCTTTTTGCCTTCAAGAAGATGCCTGACTAAAAGAATTTTTATATTGAAAGCATCGCATTCACTTCCATCCTCATATTTCAGCACGAAATCCGGGAAAGTGGCGGTGTAGTTTCTGTCCATAACTTTAAAGGAAAACTCTTTTTTTGTGCTGTCATAAGGCACGTCGCAGCGAAGAGCCATTTCCTCAGGGTCTCCCTGGGCAAAAATAGCCTGATAGTGTTCAAAGGGAATTCTATCTTTATTATTTTTTTCGTATTCAATATTATCCATATATTATCACTTCCTGATATTTGAATGTAGTATAACATAAAGAAGCAATTATGCCAACGAGATAGGCCCTATTTACAGCCTAAAGTTTTTAGAAAAAATATTTACCCAAACATTGACATATACCCTATTGGGGTATATTATAGTTTTGCACAAACAAATACCCCAATAGGGTATATGGAGGAAGCTATGACAAATGAAATAAAGGAAGATATAACACCCTGCGAGGCGCCTGAATGTTCAAAATGCCGGCAAAAGCACACCCAAAGAGACGAAGAGCTGCAGAAAAATCTGCAAAACCGGCTAAACCGCATGATTGGACAGCTAAACGGAATTAAAAATATGATTTCCTCAAACCGTTATTGCGGAGATGTGCTGACACAGGTTTCAGCTGTAGAAAGCGCGCTGCAGAGTTTTGGATATATTGTTTTGCAAAACCATCTTCAAAGCTGCGTTGTGGAACAAATTCAGGAGGGCAACACCGAAATTTTAGATGAAGCCCTGGATTTAATTAAAAAGCTAAAATAAGGAGTGAAAGGAGAAAAATGAAGAGCGAAAAATTTGATGTAACCGGCATGAGCTGCGCCGCCTGCAGCGCCCATGTGGAGAAGGCCGTTAAGGGAGTGGACGGAGTAAAAAGCGTTTCTGTGAGCCTTCTCACCAACAGTATGAGTGTGGAATATGAGCTACCGGCAGATGAGAGCAAAATATGCGATGCGGTAAAAAAAGCAGGCTATGGAGCCAAAGGAGCTGCCACAGCAGAGAAAAAAAACGAAAATGAGGAGGATGCCACCCAAAAGGAAACCTCAACTTTAAAAAGAAGGCTTATTTTCTCAGCGGTGCTTTCTCTGGTGCTAATGTATTTTTCCATGGGGCACACCATGTGGGGGTGGCCTCTTCCTAAGATTCTTTCAAACAACCCTGTGGGAGTGGGCATTATTCAGATGCTTTTAGCCTTAAGCGTTATGCTCATTAATAAAAAGTTTTTCACAAACGGCTTTGCAGGGCTTATGAGAGGAGCCCCAAACATGGACACTTTAGTGGGAATGGGGAGCGCCGCTGCCTTTATTTACAGCACGGCGGTGTTGTTTAAAATGAGCGGGAATGCCTGCGCCGGAGATATTGAGGGGGCATATGCCTGCCTGCATGAATTTTATTTTGAGTCCTCCGCAATGATATTGGCCCTTATAACTGTGGGCAAAACTCTGGAGGCCAAAAGCAAGGGCAAAACCACCAACGCAATTAAGGGCCTTATGGATCTTTCCCCAAAAACGGCAACCCTTTTAAGAGATGGAAATGAAATAACGGTGTCTGTGGAGGAGATTTGCAAGGGAGATATTTTCCTTGTGCGCCCGGGAGAGAGTATCCCTGTGGACGGAAAGGTGTTGGAGGGGGAAAGCTCCGTGAATGAATCCGCCCTGACAGGAGAGAGCATTCCTGTGGACAAGGCTGTGGGAGATTGCGTAAGCGCAGCAACAATAAATCAAAATGGATTTTTAACCTGCGAGGCCGTTAGGGTGGGAGAAGAAACCACCCTAAACCAGATTATTGAAATGGTGGAAAATGCAGCAGCCACAAAGGCGCCCATTGCCAAAATTGCAGATAAAGTTTCAGGGGTATTTGTGCCCACGGTTATAACCATTGCGGCAATAGCCACCACCATATGGCTAATTGCAGGAAAAAGCATTGGTTTTGCCCTGGCAAGGGGAATCAGCGTATTGGTTATAAGCTGCCCCTGCGCCTTAGGGCTGGCAACCCCTGTGGCCATTATGGTAGGAAGCGGAATTGGAGCCAAAAACGGAATTCTTTTCAAAACCGCGGCAGCTTTAGAGGCCACAGGAGAAACAGACATTGTGGTGCTTGATAAAACCGGCACCATAACTGAGGGGAAGCCCCAGGTAAGCGATGTTGTGCCAATTAGCTTAAATAAAAATGAATTAATAAGCCTTGCCGCCACTCTGGAGGGGAAAAGCGAACACCCCTTAGCTGTGGCAATTATGGAGAAGGCAAAGGAAGTTGGAGCCAAAATGTGGTCTTCAACAGGCTTTAGTGCTCTGCCAGGCCACGGAATTAAGGCTATGATCAACGGCAAGGAAGCCTATGGCGGAAACGCCTCATTAATGGAGAGCTTAAACATTCTTGATGAGTTCTCCTCCCAAAGAGGGCAAAGCCTGGCTATGGAAGGGAAAACTCCCCTTTACTTCGCCATAGATGGTAAAATTGCCGGAATTATTGCCGTGGCAGATGTTATAAAGCACGATAGCCCTAAAGCCGTTGAGATGCTTTCAAAAATGGGAATTGAAACTGTGATGCTCACTGGGGATAACCTCTCCACAGCAGCTGCCATTGCCAAACAGGCGGGAATCGGCAAAGTTATTTCAGATGTGCTGCCAAGCGACAAGGAGGCTGTTATAGAGTCTTTATCAAAATATGGCAAGGTGGCAATGGTGGGAGATGGAATTAATGACGCCCCTGCCCTTACCCGAGCCGACATAGGAATCGCCGTGGGAGCAGGAAGCGACATTGCCATAGATTCAGCAGATGTGGTTTTAATGAAATCATCCTTAACGGATGTTGCGGCGGCAATTAACCTTTCAAGGGCTGTTTTAAAAAATATAAAGGGAAACCTTTTCTGGGCATTTTTCTACAACAGCGTAGGAATTCCCATTGCGGCAGGAGCGCTGATTCCAGCCTTTGGAATTCAGCTGAACCCAATGATTGGAGCGGCAGCCATGGGGCTCTCCAGCTTTTGTGTGGTGACAAACGCCTTAAGGCTTAACGGCAAGGATATAAGAAAAATTAAACAATCCAACAAAAGAGTGGAAATTTGTGATGATGAAATCTTCCGGGAAAAAAATAATTCTCCGGTGGAAATAAATGTAAATTCAAATGAAGAAAGGGAGAAAAAAACAATGCAGAAAACACTTTACATTGAAGGAATGATGTGCGCTCACTGCCAGGCCCATGTGAAAAAGGCACTGGAGGAAATGCAGGGAGTTGAATCCGCTTTGGTGGATTTGGAAAACAAAAATGCCACAGTTACATTAACAAAGGAAATTAGTGATGAAGCATTCAAAGAAGTAATTGCAAATGCGGGCTACGAGCTCACAGAGGTTAAATAGCACATAGTTAAACCACATATAAAGCACAAAAAAAGGGGCAGCGCCCCTTTTTTATAGTTTTACTCCTGCCATTGGGAGTACATTTTTTCATCAAATCGTAAACATCTAAATCGTAAACATCCCTTAAGATGTCTCTTTTCAGAACACTGTTTATTTCTCCTTGCAAAACTGACTTACCATGCTTCATAACAAGAGCGTGAGTGCCGCAGGCCTTGGCAAGGCTTAAGTCGTGCGCAACAGAAATCACTGCCCTTTGGGGCTCCTTCACCCAAACACTTATCAGCTCGAATATCTGCTTTTGATATATAAGGGCCAAGTGGTTAGTGGGCTCATCTAAAATAAGCAGCTTTGGATTCTGGGCAAAAATTTGAGCTAAAAACACCCTTTGCAGCTCCCCTCCCGAGAGGGTGAGCATGTACCATTTTGAAGCCAAGGAGTGAACATTTGCGGGACTGTGATACTTTATTTTTAATGATTTGTCAATCGTAATGGGCTTTGTTTCGCATTCAACAGGCTTATTCCGTAACCTTTTTTATTGCCACATAGCCCGGCACAATTTTCTTAACTCCAAGCCCGGCAAAGGCTACGGTTAAAATGGCATCTTTACCTGTGCCGGAGACATCAATTATTGTGCCCACACCCCAGGATGGATGTTCAATTTTCTCCGCCACGGCATAATTCTCAATCAGAGATGCATCCTGTTTCTTTTCCTTAGAGGGAGGAGTTGGCGGAGTGAAGTGTTTTTTCTGCACATTGTTATCTATGGCATTTTTCTCAAACTCCCCAATTTGCCTTGCAGCTGAAGCTCTCGCATCGGTGAGCTCTAGGGGGATTTCCCCCAGAAAACGAGAGGGGCGTGAGACTCTTGTGGTGCCGTATTGTCTTCTTTGCCTTGCATAGGACAAATATAGGGATTTCATGGCACGGGTCATGGCCACATAGCAAAGTCTTCTTTCCTCCTCCAGCTCGCTAGGGTCTTCACAGGCCTTAGGCAAAGGGAAAAGCCCCTCTTCCATGCCCACAACAAACACGCATTTAAATTCCAGCCCCTTGGAGTTATGGATGCTCATTAAAAGCACATTTCCGTCTCCATCCTCCAAATTATCAACCCCGGCAATGAGGGCTGCATTCTCCAAAAATGCATTCAAGGAGGAGTCTTCGCTGGACTGCTCAAAATCTGCCGCTGCGTTTATAAGCTCGTTTAGGTTCTCAATTCGGCTTTCATAATCCTCAGGCTTAGTGAGGCGAAGGTAGTCGGAATAGCCGCTTTGCTCGATGGCTGTTTTAACGGCGCAGGAAAGGCCATCTGTTTGGGCAGCCTCATTGATTTTATCAATAATTCTTGCAAAGCTCCTTAACTTCTCGCAAAGAGAAGCAGAGATGGTGCCGGAATTCTCCGGTTCCCTTGCCGCCATCAATATGCTTAAACCCTTAAATTCCGCAAAGGCAGCCAATTTGCCAAGGCAAGTGGGGCCAATGCCTCTTTTGGGAATGCTCACCGCTCTCTCGAAGGAGACCGCATCAAAGTCATTCACCGCAAGGTGCAAATACGCCATGATGTCCTTAACCTCCATTCGCTCATAGAAGCGGGTACCTCTGACAATTTGGTAGGGAACGCTGGCTCTTATTAAACTTTCCTCAATTACACGGGATTGCGCATTGGTGCGGTAGAGCACAGCAAAGTCGGAGTATTTATGATTGCCTTCCTCAAATTTTTTGTTAATTTCGTAGGCCACTCTGTTGCCCTCATCGATGTCGCTTAAGCTCTCCAAAATGTGAATTTTTTCGCCCTCGCCAGACAATGTCCAGAGATTTTTGCCCTTTCTGCCCTTATTGTGCTTAATTAAGCTGTTGGAGGCATTTAGAATGTTGGAGGTGCTTCTGTAGTTTTGTTCCAGGCGCACCACCTGAGCATTGGGGAAATCCTCCTCAAATTCCAAAATATTGCGGATATCAGCGCCTCTCCAGCCATAAATGCTTTGGTCGTCATCACCGCAAACGCACAGATTTTTGTGTTTTTGTGCAATCATGGCCACAATTTCATATTGAAGGCGGTTTGTGTCTTGATATTCGTCCACCAAGATATGCAGAAACCTTTGCTGATAATGCTCCAGCACATCGGGCCTTTGCTGGAAAAGATGGTAGGTGTTAAACAAAAGGTCGTCAAAATCCATGGCGTTGTTTTCCTTGAGCTTTTGTGTATACATGGCATAAACTGCATACATGTCATTAGCTCTATAGAGATGCTCATATTCTTTTGGGAAATCCTTGACTGATACGGCATTATTTTTGGCTGAACTTATTATTCCCACCACATTGTTCACATTAAGGGCCTTATCCACAATTCCAAGAGTGTCCATACAGCTTTTCACCAGGGCCTTGCTATCGGAGGTGTCGTAGATGGTGAAGGAAGAATTAAAGCCTATTGCCTCCCCATGCATTCTGAGAATTCTGGCACAGATGGAATGGAAGGTGCCCATCCAAATTTGAGACACCCCAGGAATGTCGAAGCTTTGAATTCTTGATTTCATTTCCCCTGCAGCCTTGTTGGTGAAGGTGAGGGCTAAAATTTGATAAGGCTCAACATCGCAGTCCTTAAGAAGGTGGGCTATTCTGTAGATTACGGTTCTGGTTTTCCCGCTGCCGGCTCCTGCCAGAATAAGAAGCGGGCCATTGGTTATTTCAGCAGCCTTTCGTTGCATTGGGTTCAGTTCATCTAAAAAAGTCATTTATTTTTATCCTTTTGTGCTTTTGCTTAAAGAAAAATGTAGATATATTTTACCATAATTTACCCTCTTAACATAAAAAGCAGGTGAGTTGCGCTTATTAAATTTAGTTTAGTCTAAAGCTGATTCTGCCGAGTTATAAGCTAATATTAATCTTGGCAAATGTTTATTATTGAAAGTCTTTGTGCTAAAATTAAGAATGATTTTATGATGAAATTTGTTGAGGTGAATAGATTGATAAAGGCTAAATCTGCTTTGCTTTATATTTTTATAACCATATGCGTTTTAATGCTGTTTGCATCCTTTGATGCGGAAAGCTATTTTGATTATGCCTCCGCTTTAAATGTGAGCGATGAAATAATGCTAAGAGCCCTTAAGGACGATATGAGCGGGCTTTACATTCCAACTGAGGAAGAGGAGGAACCCACATCCACTTCCGTGACGGAATATGTGCTAAATGATGAGTCGGAGGTTATAAAGCAATATAAATTCACCCTTTACTACCTTGACTACTGTGAATACCCGGAGGATGGCCGTTTTGACGCAGCAATGCAAACTGCCCTTAGGAAATATCAGACAGAAAAGCTGATTACTGTAAGCGGAATTCTTGATGAAGAAACCATGAATGTCCTGGACAGCGAGGTGTTAACCTATAAGGAAGGCAAGTATGGGGATGCGATAATGGAATATAAAAAGACCCTAAGAAGCCTTGGCTACTACGAAAGCGACTCTGTGATAACCGATGCCTTTGATTCAGAACTTACCGAAATTGTGAAGAAATACCAAAAGAACAACTCCCTTGAAGAAACAGGCATTTTAGACATCGAAACCCAGATAATGCTTAGAAAGCCCGTGGAAAATCAGGCAGACAGCGATGGCAACGTGAAAACTCCCATAGATACAACCTATGTTACAGACACAACAAAGGACGACGACAAGAAGGAATAAAGCTAAAAACGGGATAGGAAAATGAAGAAGAAAGTATTTTTATATATTGTCACTTTGCTCCTTTCCATATTATACATTGTGGTGGGAAATGTGATTGCAGGATACGATTCATCACAAAACCCCAACGCAGATGACACAGAATATATAAAAGCTAAGGTGGTGACAATTCAAAGCGCAAAGGTGAGCGAAATGATGCACACCACCGAAAAAACCTACATGCAAACCGATGTAACCTTCACAGCCCAGGTGATTTCCGGTTCAATGAAGGGAGAAACTCTAACCGGGCACCAAACCATAAGCGACTATGCTTCGGTGAAGAAAAAACAGGTGGAGGAGGGAGACAAAATTATTTTGATTAAGTCCTCCTACAGCCTTGACGACACCTCCCTTAGCTCAAGTGGCAGCAGCTGGGAATTTGCAGAATATGTGAGAAGCGACGCAATGATAGCTTTAGGGCTTTTGTTTGTGGGATCGGTGCTTTTCTTTGGACGGGGCAAGGGAATTAACACCATAATTTCTCTGGCACTCACCTGTCTTGCGGTGATTTTGGTGCACATTCCTGCGGTGTTGGCTGGAAAAAACATTTATTTATGGACAGCAATCACCTGCATTTACATGATTGTTATGACCTTAACGCTGGTTAACGGCTACAACAAGAAAACCTTGGCGGCAATTTTAGGCTGCACAGGCGGGGTGGGAGTCAGCGCACTGCTTTGCCTGATTATGCAAAAAATTATTTTCTTAACAGGTTTTGTGGATGAGCAGGAGGTTTTCCTTTTGCAGCTGAATCCTCAGGACCCAGTGGATTTGGTGGCCATTGTTTACTCAGCAATTTTAATTGGCGCCGTGGGGGCAATTATGGACGTTTCTGTGGATATTTCCTCCTCCTTGGCAGAGCTTTCCAGAAAGCTTGGTAAGGTGCCCTTTGGGGATATGTTTGCCTCAGGAGTGAGGATTGGAAGAGACATAATGGGCACCATGGCAAACACCCTGGTTTTAGCCTACATTGGCAGCTCTCTTTCCACAGTTTTACTTCTTTCAGCCTACAACACCTCCATGCTTTACCTTTTCAACATGGAAAATATTGTGATTGAAATGCTTCAATCCCTGGTGGGCAGCTTGGGAATTTTGTTTTGTATTCCCCTCACCGCTGCCATCAGCTCCTTTATTTACAACCTTGAAAAGAAGGATGAAGAGTGGTTTATGCAGTAGAAACAATGTTAATCTTGGGCGGCTTAGGCTGCCTTTTTTTATACCAAAATTTTAAAATGATGAGATGAGGATTATGTTATAATGAATAAAATAAAAGCTTGGGAGGAAAAACGATGATTTTATATTTTTCCGGCACAGGAAACAGCAAATATGTGGCTGAAAGAATCAGCGAAGAGACGGGTGATTGTCTGTTTTGCATTAATGAAAAAATAAAAAATGGCGAAACAACCCAAATAGATGAAAAGGAAAGGTTGGTTTTTGTAACCCCTACCTATGCCTGGAGGATTCCCCATGTGGTGGAAAAATGGATTTTAAACACAGTTTTCCCCAAAGGCTTACCCTGCTATTTTATAATGAGCTGCGGAGATTCAATTGGCAACGCCATGAAATTTAACAAAGCAATATGTGCCAAAAAGGACTTTTGCTACATGGGCACAGCAAGGGTTATTATGCCGGAAAATTATATTGCGCTGTTTAACACCCCGGGGCGGGATGAGGCAGTGAAGATTGTGAGTGAAGCTGAAAGCTTTATTGATGGGGCTATAAATAAAATAAAAAATAATGAACTCCTAAATGATTTAAAACCAAATCTTTTAGATAATTTTTTAAGCGGAGCCGTTAATGCCGCCTTCTACCCCATGTTTGTGAAGGATAAGGGCTTTACTGTTAAAGACAGTTGTGTGGGCTGCGGCAAATGCAAAGAAATTTGCCCGGTTAACAACATAAGCTTGTTGGAGAAAAAGCCAAAGTGGCAGGGAGGCTGCACCCACTGCATGGGCTGCATAAGCTACTGCCCTAAGGGAGCCATTGAATATAAAAACTCCACCCAAAACAAGGTGAAATATACCTTCGAAGGGCTTGGCTACCATAGCAAGATTAAACAAAAATGAGAATTTAAGCCCTAAAATTACAATTTGATTATTAATAGCACCGATTTTCATATTTGGTGTATAATATCTATCGCATAAAGGAGGATTAATCGTTATGGAAAACGGATATTATAATTATGATAATAACTACAACGGATATCAAAGCGGGATTACCGTGAATGAATATATGCAAAGAACCTTTTATTATATGTGCTTAGGGCTTTTGGCAACCTTTGCCGTGGCGTTCTTTGGCTATAAAACAGGCTTTGTTTACACAATGTGCCAATCCCCGGCTTTAGTGTTTTTAATTTTGATTGCCCAGGTGGTGTTTGTGATGGTGCTTTCTGCAAAGGTGCAAACCCTTTCGGTTTCCACTGCCACAGGGCTGTTTTTCGGCTATGCCGTTCTTAACGGCTTTGCCTTCAGCACATATTTTGCGCTTTACTCAGCTTCAAGCCTTAATTTGGTGTTTATATTAACGGCCCTTTTCTTCTTTGCCATGGCCACCTATGGGAAGCTCACAAACCGTGACCTTTCAAGCTTTGGCACCCTTTTCACCACAGGCTTGATTGTGATGGCAGTCTTTTGGCTTTTGTCAATGTTTATAAACCTTTCAGGGCTTGAAACAATTATGTGCATAGTGGGCTTAGCATTATTTATGGGAATTACAGCCTATGACATGCAAAAGATCAAGAGCTGCTATTCCTACTACAGCTATGATGGCGACATGGCAGAAAAAAGTGCCATATTCTCAGCTTTGCAGCTTTATTTGGACTTTATAAACATATTTGTGTATCTTCTTCGTATATTTGGTTCATCAAGGAGAAACGACTAGCCTTTAGGGCTTAAATAAAGGGGCAACGCCCCTTTATTTTTTTACACTAAAAAAAGAGGCGGCAGCCTCCCTTTTTAGTTTGGATCTGATATATAGCATTAAATTAGTTGAAGGAAAATTTTCTTATCTGCCGAGGTATGCCTTCTTCACATCCTCGTTTACCAAAAGTTCTTTTCCGCTTCCCTCCAGAGTGAGAAGACCGGTTTCCAACACATAACCCTTATCAGCCACCTTCAGAGCCATATTAGCGTTTTGCTCAATTAGAAGAATGGTAACTCCGGTTTTGTTGATTTCTTTTATAATATCGAAAATATTCTTAACGAATATTGGAGAAAGCCCCAGGGAAGGTTCATCCATCATAATAAGGGAAGGCTTGCTCATGAGAGCCCTTGCCACAGCCAGCATTTGCTGTTCGCCTCCGGAGAGGGTGCCTGCCAGCTGCCAATGACGTTCCTTTAGACGAGGGAAAAGCTCATACATAAGGTTGATGTCGTCGGTGAGGTCATCCTTGCGCATATAGGCGCCGATTTTTATGTTTTCTAAAACTGTTAAATCAGGGAAAACTCTTCTTCCCTCAGGCACCAGGGCAATACCGTCGGAGACAATTTTTGTGGTGTCTAGACCTGTGATGTCGTTGCCCTTAAATTCAATTTTACCGTTTGCGGGTTTTATGAGCCCTGCAATGGCCTTAAGGATGGTGGATTTTCCAGCGCCGTTTGCCCCAATGAGGGTTACAATGCTTTTTTCCTCCACTTCAAAGCTTACGCCCTTAACCGCCTGAATGGCGCCGTAATTAACAACTAAGTTTTCAATCTTCAGCATCGTCATTCACCCCCAAATATGCTTCTATGACCTTCGGGTCGTTCTTAACCTCATCAGGCGCGCCTTCGGCAATTTTCTTTCCGAAGTCTAAAACATATATTTTGTCGGAAATATCCATAACTATTTGCATGTGGTGCTCAATGAGAAGCACAGAAAGGTTATACTCTTCCTTGATTTTAGCCACAAATTCAGTGAGCTCAATGGTTTCCTGCGGGTTCATGCCGGCAGCAGGCTCATCTAACAAAAGCAGCTTAGGGTCGGTGGCAAGTGCCCTTGCAATTTCAAGCCTTCTTTGCAGGCCGTAGGGCAAGGCTGAAGCCAGTTCGTCCTTTAAATGAAGCATATTTTGCATTTCAAGAAGCTCTGTGGCTTCATCTCTCATGCGCTTTTCTTCTTTATGGTTAAGCCTGAAGGTGGCGGAGAACACATTTTGCTTTGCGTGCATGTGCTTTGCCACCAGCACATTTTCAAAAACAGTGAGCCTTGGGAAAAGCCTAATGTTTTGGAAGGTGCGGGCAATTCCCAGCTTTGTGAGCTCGTCGGGGGTTTTAGTGATGTTTTCGCCATCCATCTTTTTATTGGAGCCGGCATAAACCTTTTTAACTGCCCCTTGAGGACGAGCGGAAATAATTTTCTTACCATCGAAATAAATTTCGCCATTGGTAGGGTGATAAACCCCAGTTACCGTGTTGAACACCGTGGTTTTTCCGGCACCGTTTGGGCCAATGAGAGCCACGATTTTATTTTTTTCTATTTCCATGGAGAAGTCGTCAACGGCCACAACACCGCCGAACTGCATGGTGACACCCTTTAGCTCAAGAATGTTTTCACTCATTTTCACTTGCCTCCTCCCCTGCTTGTTTTTTCTTTGATGAATGTTTTCTGAAGAAAGCGATTATGCTCTCCCAGCTGAATTCTTTATCTCCCATAATTCCCTGACGGAAGAAAAGCACCACCACCATGAGGATTATTGAGAACACCACCATTCGAAAGCCACTCTTTAAAAGAGGAACCTTGAAGGTGCCAATATAGAGCTCCTGGTCCAGAAAACGCAGCCACCATTCCTTGCTGGCTATTACC
>CAVEWD010000005.1:0-2573 GCA_963619195.1 bacterium
GTTATGGGCTTTTCCGATAAATATATTGCATCTTTGTGGAATGAAAATGAAAAGGATATTTACCACCTTCGCAAAAAAAATGGCATAACACCGATTTTTCGCATGGTTGACACACTTCATACCGGTAAATATATAGCATATCTCTATTCATCCTACACAGGTGAAAACGAGTCGAGGCTTTCCGAAAAGAAGAAAATAGTTGTGTTAGGTGCCGGTCCTATACGTATAGGCCAGGGTGTGGAATTTGACTACTCCACTGTTCATGCAGTGCAAACCATACGAAGCGCAGGGTATGAGGCAATAATTATTAATAATAACCCAGAGACTGTTTCAACTGACTACACCACAAGTGACAAGCTTTATTTTGAGCCTTTAACAACTGAAGATGTTATGGCAATAATTGACTTTGAAAATCCGGATGGAGTTATAGCATCTCTTGGAGGGCAGACAGCTATTAATTTAGCCCAGCCTCTCTTTGATAGAGGAGTGAAAATTATTGGAACAGATTGTGAGGCAATAGAGCGGGCAGAAGACAGAAAAATTTTTGAGAAAATTTTAAAGGATCTTTCAATTCCTCAGGCCCAGGGACGTGCCGTTACCGACATTGAAGAGGGTGTTGCCGCTGCAAATGAAATAGGCTACCCAGTGCTGGTTCGCCCGAGCTTTGTTTTAGGCGGAAGAGCAATGGAAATTGTGGCAAATGATAAAATGCTCAGGCACTACCTTAAAACGGCGGTGGAAATAGATAAAAATAAACCGGTTTTGGTGGACCACTACATTCAGGGTAAAGAGCTGGAGGTGGATGCAATATGTGATGGAACCGATGTTTTTGTTCCCGGCATTATGGAGCTTGTGGAAAGAACGGGGGTACATTCAGGCGACTCAATAAGCGTATATCCCACTTATTCAATTTCAAATAAGGTTAAGGGTGTAATTTTGCAATACGCAAAGAAGCTCGGGCTAAACATTGGCATAATGGGGCTGTTTAATATTCAATTTATAGTTGATGCCAATGAGGATGTGTACATCATTGAGGTAAATCCGCGTTCATCACGTACTGTGCCGTTTCTTTCCAAGGCGACAGGGTACTCCCTTGCTGATATCGCAACAAAGGTTATATTAGGACAAAGTCTAAAAGAACAGGGCATTTTTGGAATATATCCAGATGAGCCGGACCGCTATTTCGTTAAGGTGCCTGTTTTCTCTTCAAATAAACTTAAAGGGCTTGACGTGTATCTATCTCCTGAAATGAAGTCCACTGGGGAAGCCATAGGCTACGAAAATAAGCTTTCAAGGGCAATGTATAAGGCCCTGCAGGCTTCTGGAATGAGGCTGCAAAACTATGGAACTGCCGTGGTGACTCTTGCTGACGAAGATAAAGAGGAGGCTCTGCCTTTGGTTGAACGTTTCTATAAACTAGGCTTTAACATAGCTGCCACAGACGGAACTGCCACATTCCTTAAGAATCATGGCATTAGAACCCATAAGCTAGGCAAAATTTCAGAGGGAAGTGATGAAATTCTTGAATTCATCCGTTCTGGTTTTGTTAATTATGTCATAAACACCCGAGCCATTGCCTCCGGTATTCACTATGAGGATGGTGCTGCCATAAGAAGATGCGCAACTGAAAATGGCGTAACGGTATTCACATCCTTGGATACTGTAAGAATTGTGCTTGATGTTATTGAGGATATGACAATTCCTGTTTCAACAATAGATGGGAAATAGCCTTTTGCCTATTATATACCATCAAAAAAATACGGGGCTTGAGCCTTTTGGTCAAACCCCGTATTTTTAAAGAATTTGAATTTTCTACATATACATTTCCGACATAAACACTTCCTGAGGAACTCTTCCCTGAGCTATTGTTTCCGCTTTTATCTGTTCATAAGCCTGAGCCATTGTGGTTTGGTAGTAAGGAATTACATATATTAGCGCAATTCCAAAGGTGAGAGCTGATAAGAAAAACCAGCCAATAAAAGAGAGCGTAAGAAGAAATAGCTCCCCTTTCCTCCCATCTGTGAGAACCATTGATATTTTAATTGCTTCTTTATAGCCCACATTTGGATTTTCTGCCAAAATATATGGGGTAAAGCTGTAAGCAACTGACTTGATAATGCCCGGAATTATAAATAAAAGTGACCATAGCATTTCAAAAAGCTCCATCCAAAGCATAGAACAAAGAATTTTGAAATAATTGTCGAAGGCAAATTTAAAGTCATCAGTTCCAAAGGATGTGCCATTGGAAAAATTAAGGAAATATTTTGTTGCGCCAACTATGACAACCGGTGCTACAAGCAGACTGAATAACGATGAAAAGGATGTTGTGTAGCTATATCTAACCATCTCATCGCCAACTTGTGGGTAGGTGGTGGCCGTAATGTTGGAAAACACTTGATTAAATATTAAAATTAATGTGCCAATTATAAGATATTTCCATCCTCCATAAGAAATCTTTTCTTTAGCCTGTGCTTTAAGTGCTGCATTGTTTAGCGGTGTGAACATAATTTTCTCCTAATTAATTTTTTATAATATTACACCCGCAATCGGTTTGTGTCAAGGCTCTTAAAAAG
>CAVEWD010000005.1:2583-19417 GCA_963619195.1 bacterium
TTTCATTAACTTTCTCTATTTATAGTGTTTATGCTATAATTTACCTATGGATATAATTACAGGCCGTCAGGGTTCGGGCAAAACAACCCTCATGTATAAAAAAATTGCATCTCTTGCCAAGGGTGAGAAGGTATTCATAGTTGTGCCAGAGCAATATACCTATATTGCGGAGTGCATGCTTTTTGATAAGCTCAACACGCAGGCAACCTCAGATGTTTGTGTTATAAGTCTCAACAGATTAGCATATAAGCTCACAGGCAACAAAGGTGAGAGCTGTTTTAATGTGCTCACTGATGAGGCTAGAAATATGACAATTCGCTATGTGATAGAAAAAAACTCTTCAGAACTTCAGGCCTTTGGAGGTGTTTTTGACCGTAAAGGTTTTGCTGAAAATGTGGGCGTTATTTTCGGGGAAATGATAAAAAATGGCATCACTGCAGATGATTTAGCAAGGGCTTCAAAAGAGTGTGATGAGGACTTGCTAAGAGCAAAATTAAATGATATAAAGCGCTTTTATGAAAATTATCTTGCTAAAATGGGTGATGGATTTATTGACAAGGATGCCTTTTTGGTGAAATGTGCTCAATATGCTCAGGAAAGTGAACTTATATCCAATGCACATTTTTTCTTCGATAACTTTGTATCCTTTGACAAAAGCGACTACGAGTTTATTTCTGCCATAATAAAAAATGCGCGTTCATGCTGTTTTTGCCTCACATATTCCTCGGGAGATTTGTTTGAGGTAACCAAACGTACTTTAAATGAGTTAAAAAAATGCGCTCATGAAGCCGGATGTGGTGTTGATGTTACCGATATGGGCGAAAAGAAGGATGGCCCTGAGGCTATTCGATTTATTGAAAAAAATATGGAAAATTTTGACCTACCCATATTTGAAGGGAAAGATGATAGTGTACACTTTAACCTTTATTCTGATATTTTTGAAGAGGTGAAAAATACAGCAGCTCTCATAGTTAAGCTTGCAAGGGAAGAGGGCTACCGCATGAAGGACATGAGTGTGGTGGTATCGGATATGAACCTATATAAAGGGGTTATAAAGGATGTGTTTACAAAATATAAAATTCCGTTTTTTATTGATGCGCGAAAGAAAATAGCCCATAGCGCGCATGTTCGCTCCCTTTTGTTTATAATAGGCTCACAGGCATCCTTTGATGAAAATGATGTGGTTTCCTTGGCTAAAACCGGTTTTTCAGGCGTTGGCTACGATGATTGCTGCCTATTTGAAAACTATATTCTTCAATTTGGCATAAAGAAAAAATCTCTTTTGAAAGACTTTACCCGTAATGACGAGAAAGCCCCGTATGATTTAGATTATCTGAATGATATAAGAAGAAGAATATTGGCTCCTGTTATGAAATATGCAGAGTTTGTAAAGGGTGTAAAAACTGTTGGCGAATATGCAAAGGCTCTTTACTCATACCTTGAGGATATTGGCTTTAATGACAGCATAAGGCATGCTGTAGAGGGAATGAAAGATAACCAGCAGCTTGAAGATGCCAATGTTTACGCCCAGATATATAATAAAATTATTTCGGTAATACAGGCTATGTATACGTTTTTTATGGAGGAGCCCTATAATCCAACTTTCGTGTATCAGCTTCTTAGCTACGCCATTTTAAACTCTGATGTGGGTGTTATACCGGCTGTGGAAGACAGCATTAGTGTTGGGGATATCCTAAGGAGCCGCAGCGCCGATGTTAAGGCCTTGTTTTTGCTTGGTGCAGCAGAGGGGAAGCTTCCTACCACGAATATATCTGCTGCAATATTCACTGATAGGGAAAAGCAGGAGGTTTCCGGTTTTGGCATTGAGCTTGTAAGTACATCAGCATACCGTAGAGCAAAGGAAAATGTGGTTGTATATTCCTTAATTTCCAAGCCTTCAAAAGGACTATATATTTCTTGCCCTCTAGATGATGGAGGAGAGGGTAGTGCTGTTCCTTGTGAAATTTTTAGCCGTTTTAGTGAGGTTTTCCCAAATGCAAAGGCTAAGGTTGAAATGGAAGATTTAATGTGCACAGCTCAAAGTGCATTTGATTATATAAGCGTGAATTTAAGCGAGAGGAAACAAAATCGCCAGGGCAGGGACAAAACTCTTGACAGCCTGTGTGATGCCTGCTACGACTATTTGTGTTCGGAGAGCGAGTTTTCATACCTAATAAAAATTGTAAATTCAGGCATTGGGTTTGACAACAGCGCAAATATCCGCAATAAAAACGACTATAAGAAAATTTTGGGAATTCCCCTTAATACATCTGTCAGCAGACTTGAGAAGTATGTTGAGTGTCCTTTTTCATTTTTTGCTAGCTATGTTCTGAAATTGACAGAGCGCAAGATTAACAGGGTTGAGATTTATGATAAGGGTAATATTATACACCGGGTAATAGAAATTTTTTCTAAGAGAATACTAAGCGGTGAATATGACATTTTTTCCATGAGTGATGAAGATGTGGCAAAGGAAGCTGAACAGATTTGTGAAGAGTGCTTAAAAACAGAGTTTAAAAATATATATTCCGGTTTTACAAACAGCTCATACATGGTTTCTCAGCTAAGGAAGCTTTCTTCAGCTGCTCTTTCGGAAATTGTAAGGCAAATGAGACTCTCGGATTTTCTTTTGTCTGATTCTGAGGCAGGCTTTGGACGAGGCGAGGAATATCAGCCTATTTGTGTCGACACAAGCGAAGGCAGAGTTTATTTAAGAGGAAAGATCGATAGGGTTGATACATGCTCCTTAAATAACAAAAGATATATAAAAATAATAGATTATAAAACGGGGCATGTTACTCTCGATTTAGAAAAGATCTATTTTGGGCTTAGTATGCAGCTGCCTGTTTATATAAGAACACTCACATCTTCTGAAGGCGCATATCCTGCTGGCGTGTTTTATCTTGATGCCCATGATCCCCTTGCTAAAATTGAAAGTGAAGCTGATTTGGAAAGAATTAAGGAGAAGGTCAGTGAGAACTTTAAGTTAAATGGAATATTGTTAAAGGACTTAGACGTTATTAAGGCTCTGGATAATAATTATGAAATTAAGAGCTTTATTTCTGGCATTAAGTCTTCTAAAACCAGCTTAAGTCTTGATGAAAATGTGATGGATGAAGAGCTTTTTTCGTCGGTTATAGACAAAGCCATGGAAAATGTAAAACTTGAAGCCGAAAAAATGCTCAAAGGCAACATTTCAATAAATCCATGCAGAGGGAAAACTGTTAATTCCTGTGGATATTGCAAATTTGGCAGTGTCTGTAAATTCAGCACAGACTTTTCTGCAAATGATTATAGAATGATAAGGGAATTAGATGATGTGCAGGAGGAATTTAAGAAGGGAAGGGGGGAAAGAGCTTGAAGAAAGAAAATGCAAATGCTGTGGTGTATACCAAAGCTCAGGAAGAAGCAATACATTCAAGAGGCAAAAGCATCTTAGTCAGTGCCGGTGCCGGCAGCGGCAAAACGGCTGTTATGACAGCAAGAATAACAGAGCTTATTGTTCAGAAACTTGTGAATGCAGATGAACTTTTGGTCGTAACCTTCACCAGAGCTGCAGCATCTCAGATGAAAAAGAAGATACGCGACAGCCTTATGAAAGCGGCGAAAAAAGAGAATTCTCCCTACCTGTATAAGCAACTGTCTCTTTTAGATGTATCTCAGATATCCACTGTACATACTCTTTGTTCCTGGGTTATAAAGGAATTTTATCAGGTTGCTGAAATTGACCCTTCCTATAGTATGATAGTTGACGCTGAAGAGGAAGTTTTGTTGCAGGAAGCTGTAGAAGAAGCCTTTGAAGTTATGTATGAAGAAGGAAATGAAGGATTTTCTACCCTAATTGAAGATTTCAGCACAGGAATAACTGATGATGCGGTTAGAGAAAGTGTAAAGAGACTATACCGTTTTATGCGGGATAGAATTGATGCAGCATGGCTCAAGGGCGCCTTAGAGGCTTATAATTTGAATTCTATTGAAGAATTTGAGAAAAGCCATATGATTAAATCCTTTATAGAATATAACCTTTGCAAGGTTGAAGAGGCAGAGCATATTTTTGAAGATGCCCTTAAGTTGACCAATGGAACAGATTCCCTCCCTGAGGTGGCAGATGTTTTGGAAAGCTACTTAGAGATCGTTCGGATTTTGAAAAAGCATCTTATGGCAGGTGATTCTAAGGAATACTTAAAACAGCTTATGCAGGTAAATTTCAAGCGTTTTGACATAAGAAAGCCCTATGAAAACAAAGAGCTCATAAAGCTTATGCAGGATAATGGGAAAAAAATAATCAAAGATGAATTAAAGAAAAAATTCTTCTTTAGCTTAGAGGAATATTTTTCACAGGTGAAGGATCTTGCCCCGGGGATGAATGCTCTTGGAAGGCTTGTGGTGCTGACTGATGAAATATATGCTCGCAAAAAGAAAGAAAATATAAGCCTGGATTTTTCTGATCTGGAGCATTTGTGTCTGAAGGTTTTAAGAAATGATGATGCCCGGGGTAAAATACAAAAGCGATTTAAATATGTTTTTGTGGATGAATATCAAGACACAAATGATGTGCAAGAAAAAATAATTAACTTGATTTCCCAAGGTGATAACCTGTTTGTTGTGGGAGATGTAAAACAAAGCATTTATCGTTTCAGGAACGCAGAGCCTGCTATTTTCTCCTTGAGACGATGCCTTTACGAAAACGCTCCTGAAAAAGGCATGGTTGTGAGCTTGGCTGATAATTTCAGAAGTGATAAAAAAATAATCAGTGCCGTGAATGAACTCTTTGGAAAAATAATGTTTCAGCAAAGTGGCGGTGTGGATTATATAAAGAACAATGAATATATGATTTCATCCAAAGAGTATATGAATTCATCGCTTCCTGAGGTGCAGGTAATTACATCGAAGGGTAACAAGGAAGATGATGTGCTGTGTGAGGCAAAATATATTGCTTCATTAATAAATAAAATGGTTGAATGTGATGAAATATTTGATTCAGAGTTAGGTGCCTTAAGAAAGGTGCGCTTTAGCGATATTGCTGTGCTTATGCGAAGTGTTTCGGGAAATGCTGAAACTTATGTAAAGGCATTTGAGGAAATGAACATTCCAATAAATAGCCCTGAAAACACCGGGTTTTATGATCTAACAGAAATTGCGTTAGTGCTTGATGTTATGAGAGTTACAGACAATTTTCGCAATGACATTGCCCTTGCAGGTGCTATGCGTAGCTTCCTTTATGGATTTGATGAAGATGATTTGCTTAAAATCAGAGCTGCAAAACCTGAGTGTGCATATTTTCATGAATGTGTTTTGAACTATGAAGAATATGGTGATGATGTTGATTTAAAGGCAAGACTAAACCATTTTATAAATCAAATTAATTTCTTTGTGCAATTCTCAATCACTAATTCATTAGAGGATTTGGTGGGTGAAATCTATTCTGTAACCGGTTTGTTTAATTATGTGGGCACTCTGCCAAATGGAGGTGGTAGGCAAGCTAATTTAAGGTACTTTAAATCTCTTGCTGCATCCTACGAAGCAACCAGTGCAAAGGGCTTAGGAAGCTTTATACGTTATGCACAAAAAGCCAAGGAGAACAGCAAGTTTAAGAAAAATCACATTTCGGCTGTTTCGGATTGCGTGGCATTGATGAGTGTGCATAAAAGCAAAGGGCTTGAATTTAATGTGGTTATTGTGGCAGATTGCGGCAGAAGGTATTCGGCAAGTTCATTAACTCCTGCTATTTTATATGAAAAAAATCTTGGCATTTGCCCATCGTATAGAAGTGTGAAGAAGAACTACAAATCGGCATCTCTGCCTAAAGCTCTTGCTTCATCCGTTATAAGTGAAGATGAGAGCAAAGAGGAAATGCGCATACTTTATGTTGCTGCCACAAGAGCAGTGCAAAGGCTTTATTTCGTGGGCACGCTAAGTCAAACAACGATAGAAAAGCTGTCTGGAGAGGTTTCGGAGTATAGCGCAAAAAGGGCCTCGTCATTTATGACTCTGCTGTTGCCTGCTCTTAGAAATTCGCCTTATGTTAAGTGTTTGATAATTGATGAATCTAAAGAGACAGAGATAAAACAGCACGATGATGAAAAGGATTATCCATCGCCTGATAATGTTAAGGCGGATGTGGGGCTGCGGGAGCGTGTTACAAAACGATTAAGTTATTCATATCCCATTTCTCAGGTTAAGGTACCAACTAAAATGAGTGTAAGTGCCATAAAGGAAAGCGAAACCCTCACCTTGGGTGAACATGTGGTTGCTCTAAGCAATGCTCCTGAATTTGGAACGGAAAAAGGAAGAATTACTCCTGCCATAAAGGGCACAATGATTCATTATTTGCTACAGCATATTAGTCTTGACAAAGCACGGGAGGATGTTTCTCTTGCGCTTAATGAAACTTTGAAAGAAAGCGAAATAAATGGCATCATCCCAGAGAATGCTTTAAATAAAGAGGATATATCTCTTGTAAGCAGCTTTCTGAATTCGAGCTTAGGGGAAAAGTTAATTTGGGCAGAACAGGTACAGCGTGAATATGAATTTATAATGAGATTAAAGGCCTCCTTGCTTGATGATGTTTGGAATGATAGCAATGAGTATATTTTGGTGCAGGGAGTGATAGACTGTCTATTTGAGGAAAAGGGGAAAAGGTATATAATTGACTACAAAACCGATAGAGGCGTTTGGGGCGAGAGACGGGAGCATCTTAACAGAATATATTCTTCTCAGGTTAAAATGTATGCTCTTGCCTGTGAAAAAATGAATAAAAAGGTTGATGAGGCATATATATGCTATTTAAGAACAGGCGAGAATTTTAGAGTAGAAATATAATCTGAGCCTATTTGTTAAATAAGCCTATTGGTACTGCTTTGAATTTTGCGAAATTTGAAATTTCAATTAAAAGGTTTTGTATATTATTTATAAAAAGAAATAATTATTGCTTTGATATTTAGTATAATACATAAAAATGAATGGTTAAAGGGGATTCATCATGGATGGATTTGTTCTTAAAGATGGATTAAAATTAGGGGTTGCTGTATCTGCTACTTCAATTGAAGGCAAAGACCGCAGAGGCAGCTGGTATGATTGGTACACAAAAGGGTATATAAAGGATTCAGCATCTCCTTATGAGGCTATTTTGCACTATGAGTGCTATAAAGAAGATTTTGATCTTTTAAATAAAATGGGCATAAAATACTATAGGTTCGGCCTGGAATGGAGCCGTCTAGAGCCTTTAAGAGGTGTTTTTAACAATGGCGAGTTCAAGCATTACAGAGAAATGATTGAATATATGCTCTCTTTAGGTATAACTCCAATTTTAACTTTGCAGCGTTTTAACCTTCCCATGTGGTTTCAAAATATGGGAGGCTTTAACTTTGACGGCTGTGAAAGAATATTTGAACACTATGCCCAAAGGGTTGCATATGAACTGGGTGATTTGGTAAATGAATATATAACCTTCGATGAGCCGAACCTTTATGCTGTTCAGGGATACTTCTACGGGGCTTGGCCTCCAGGAGTACGCTCGGTTAAGGCAATGCAAAATGTAATAAGAAATATTGCAGCTTGTCATATTGCCGCCTATAAAGCAATTCATCACGCCTATGAGGCGAAATACCTAGCTGATGTTATGGTTGGCTGTTCTGTTAACATGCGTGTATTTGTTCCTAAAGATGAGAAAAGCTCTTACCAGAGACGATGCGCGAAAAAAATGGAGGATGGCTATCAGACTTTCTTTGCTGAGGCATTGTTGACTGGTAAAGCGAATGGATTTATGAAAAAGCTCAAGGGCATTGCGGGCCCTTCCTGTGATATGATTGCCCTAAGCTATTATACCCGCAGCACTGTTGGCGGGTTGTCAAATGGAGTTAAAGAAGGTGCAGCCGTTGATGATTTGGATCAGGAGATATATCCTGAGGGTATTGTGGGATGCGCTCAAAAGCTTTATGCAATGAATAACCTGCCTATATATATAACATCGAATGGCGTTTGCGATAATTCTGATGGATTCAGAATAAAATATATATGCGATCATTTAAAGGCAATATGTGAAAGCAGTCTTCCAGTTTCGCGATATTACTATTATAGCTTTATGGATGGTTTTGAAGAGCTTGAGGGAAGAAGTGCTCGTTTTGGTCTTGTGGACGTTGACGAGAATCTTGTGAGAAGCATAAAACCCAGTGGTGAATTTTACTCTGAGATTATTGCAAAATGCGGAGTTACTGAAGAGATGATTTTGAAGTATTCGCCATGTGTGTTTTATAAAAATAGTCTCGGTGAAAGCCTTGAAGGAATAAATGAAATGTATTTTGACAAGGACAAGGCACTTGCTACTAAAGCTGGAGAGGGCGTAGTGACTAAGGTGTCAGAATATGTAGAGGCTCCAGATAGTTATGATGAACAAGCAGCAAGGGGAATTTTCACCGATGAAAACGAATATGCTGCAGAAAACGCACCTTTAGACTATGCGCCGGATGAAATTAGCAATGAAAGTGAAAATCTTGATGTAATAAATGAGGCTAAAGAGGCTGAAGATGTTGAAGATGTAAATGAAGAGCCTTTGCAGCCTGAAACATCTGCTTTAGATGTTACTGACGGAGAATCTGATGACATCCCGGAAAACAGCCAAGAGATTGCAAGCGAAAGCGAAGCAGTTATGGCGGATATTGCTCTTGAGATGAATGAAGAAGGCTCGGAATATCAAAATTTTGAGGCGCTTTTAGATAGCGCGGTGGCTGAGGCTTGTGAAGCTCAAAGCGCTCAAGGGGAAAATGACGATGATGAATCAAAAGTGCTTATAAACAATGAAGATGGCAACAAAGTTTCTATGGTGGATTACGGTTCAATTTTAGATGACATCCTTTCTAAAGAAATAAGTGAATATGAACCGCATGAGGATTATATATCTTACGATAATGAAGAAGACAGCCTTGATTTAATGGTAAATGAAGCTAAAGCTGAAATAGAAGAGGAGCCGCACAAGGAGGCAATAGAGGCTGTTATAGAGGTAAATGATGAGGCAGCATCAGATGATATTTCAGAGGAATCATCTAAAACTGAAGATGTGAGCGATGAAGAAATTCTTCTTGATGATGACGATTATATTGATATGTTTTTGAGTTAAATTAATTTTATAAGGAAAGCCATCGTGAGTGTAATCTGATATGTACCCTTTTTTACTGGGCATCCAGTGAAAAGGGGTATTTCTATGTAAATGACGCTAAATTTATACGGCACCTTATTTATTTTTATATTCAAATTTATGATATACTATTAATGCAAGATGTATGAAAAGAAAGTTAAGGTACACATAAATGATAGAACTTGTAAGCTCTCTTATTGAGCAGGGAGTTGATAAGAATTTATTAGAGAAGGCACTAAAGTTTGCTGATGAAAATGAAGTGGAAGAAAGCTATCGTGACAGATTGGTTGAGCCAGACTTTGTTTACTATGGAAGAGATGTTTGGAATATGGCAATTGCGGCTATATTGCAGGGCGAAAATATTTTATTAAGCGGGCCTAAGGCTACAGGCAAAAACCTTTTAGCTGATAATCTCACGGCGCTTTTTAAAAGGCCAGGCTACAACATTTCTTTTAATGTTACCACAGACAGCGCCAGCCTTATTGGAACAGATACTTTTGTGAATAATGAGGTTTCCCTAAGGAAGGGAGCTGTATATCAGTGTGCGGAAAGCGGCGGTTTTTGCGTGTTTGATGAGGTTAATATGGCAAAAAATGATGCTGTGTCGGTGCTCCATTCAGCTCTTGACCACAGAAGAATTATTGATGTGCCCGGCTATGAAAAGATAAAGCTTAACCCAGCCACACGTTTTATTGGCACAATGAACTACGGTTATGCCGGCACAAGAGAGCTCAATGAGGCTTTGGTTTCACGTTTTCTTGTGATTGATATGCCTCAGTTAGATGAGATAACATTAATGCATATTCTTAAGGTTTCTTATCCAGATGCAAAGGAATTTGCTCTAAGCCAATTTTGCGGATTGTTTATGGATTTGCAGCTTAAAGCCTTCAACAGCGAAATATCAACAAAGTCCGTTGACATGAGAGGCTTATTGGCGGCAATTGGCACCATAAAGATTGGTTTCAAACCGCTAAATGCCATACAAATGGGCGATGTTGTAAAAACAAGAGTGCCCTCAGACTGGGAGCCTGAAGATATTTTTTAAGGATAGTAATGGATAATAAAGAATACGCGTCCTATTCAGATGATGAGTTTGATTTACAGCTCAGTTCTAGAATAATGAATCTGGTGTGGACTGTAAGTGGGGCATACGATGTGAGCTATATGCCTGATCTGAAATTATATAAAAGGTCACGGGCAATGTGCCTGTATGACGCCATCAAACATGGGGCTTTCGCTAAATATTACGATATGGATGCCCTCTGTGTTTATTTGTTAAAAAAGCTTTACTGCGACGCAGATTACGAAAATTTATATACTGTCACTCAAATGGCTGTGGAGGCAGCGTGTCGCAACAGACTAAGTGAGGAGCGTGCAGGGGTTTCTGAAATAAGAAGAGAAGCTCTTGAGGATATGCTGGAGCAGGATTTCAAAAAAATGGCACATTCCCCCGCAGGGCGTATGAAGCTCGCTCTTATCAAGGCTTATACCCAGGGAACAATAACTGCCACAAAGGCAATTAAGCCAGCGCTTGAGAAAATAATGGCTTTGGAGGAGGAAACAGAAACTCTCCCAATAATTAAGGCCATAGATGAGATATATAACAATTATTTCGATAAAACCTTTGAGAAAACCCGTGGAACTTTTGAAGATGTTATGAATGTAACATTGCAGCAGCTTGCCGACAATGATTGGACCGATTATTTAAAGGATGAGGTCTATTCTGACGAGCTTGAAAGTGTTATTCAGCAGATAAGCGCATCAGTAACAAATCTTTCGCAAAATGCCAATGGCAATAAAAACACCAAGGCTAAACTTAATGTGAAGTATTTAAATAATTCCGATGTCCAGAAAATGGGCATACATGTGGAAAATACATTCGGTAAGAGTTATCTAAGCGAAAGAGAGAGTTTAAGAATAACATCCAGGCTTTGTAAGGGAATATCCTCGGAATGTAAGCTACATTTTACGGATGGTATATTATCAACGCTTCCTGCTGAGCACTACAGATATAAATATGCGCAAAACCATTTAATGAAAAATAAGGTGGTTTATTTTGATAATCACAGGGTGGTGAAAAGAAATATAGAGCTTTTAACCTCAAGCTTGAAAAATGCCCTTATAAAACGAAGTGAGAGCGAAGTTGTGTTGGGAGATTATGGAAATATAGCTCCAACGAAGCTTTGGCAGATAGGGCGGGTGGAAAAGCCGGTTAGGCTTTTTGAGCGCACTGTGAAAAGAGATGAGAGTGATTTTGTGGTGGATGTGCTTATAGACGGCAGCGGTTCGCAAAGCTCGCGTCAAGGAAAGGTGGCTTTACAAGCATATATTTTAGCGGAAACCCTTTCGAACTTAAAAATACCTAATAGAATAATGTCATATTGCACATTTTGGGAATACACTGTTTTGATACGTCTTAGGGATTATGATGCGCCTAAGAGTGAAAATAGCAGAATATTTGAGTATATGACCAGCTCAAATAACAGGGATGGTCTTGCAATCAAAGCAGCCTGTGACGGACTGATGCAAAGAGGCGAAGAGAACAAAATTTTAATTGTGCTTTCTGACGGGCGCCCCAACGATATTAATTTAAATAATCCTAATGCTCCTCATGCTGTGATGTACACAGGCGAGGCTGCGATAAAAGATACAGCCCATGAAGTAAGAGCTGCAAGAGATGCTGGAATAAGCGTGCTGGGAGTGTTCGCTGGTGAGGAAGAGGACCTTGCTGCGGAAAAATTGATATTTGGCAAGGATTTCGCATACATAAGAAACATATCTAATTTTTCCAGCATTGTTGGAATGTATTTGGTTAAACAAATCGATTGTTAATAAGTAAGAGCCTTCTATTTTCAAGCGTATTGAAGTTAAGAAGGCTCTTTTTCATTTATTTATTAATTTTCCCCATAACACTTGGGAATAAATCATCATTGGTGTGCGGAATGAAACATGCGGCCACAAATTCGCCCATGTAGTCGCTTTGGTTGCTTAATTCAACATATGTCATATTTCTGGCCATTTCAAAGACCTTGGCATATGCATCCTTTGATGTGAGCATGCAGAAGGCTCCAACTAGGCTTGAGTTGCCTATGTATTTATATTTTTCAAGGGGCACATCTGGCAACATGCCAATCATTATGGCATTTTCCATGTTAATTCCACTGCCTATTCCGCCGGCAACATAAACATTCTGAATCACATCCACATCTAATTCCAACTGTGAGAGCATGCATCGAATTGCTGAGAAAATAGCTCCTTTAGCTCTGATGAAGTTATCTATGTCTACATCATTAATCACAACATCCTTTACAGAGCCTGCATCTTCCTTGAATGCCAATACATAGCTTCCCATGCCATGTTCATCATGAAGAATTCTCTTTCCTTCTCTAACAAATTTGCCCTTACTGTTAATTATTCCTGTGCGGAAAAGTTCTGCAATTACATCAATAATTCCGCTTCCACAAATGCCAACAGGTTTGGTGTCTCCAATTACGCTAAAGGTGGGTTCCATGGTTTCTTTATCAATTGAAACCTTTTCGATTGCACCATCGGAGGCCCTCATCCCGCAGCTGATATCTCCTCCTTCAAAGGCTGGTCCGGCGCTGCAGGCACAGCTCATGAAGAAATCGTTGTTACCGAAAACAATTTCACCGTTGGTTCCCAGGTCGATAAATATTGAAAATTCTGGTTTTGTCCATATAAGGCTAGCTAATGTGCCTGCGGTTATATCCCCTCCCACATAGCTGCCAATGTTAGGAGCCATTATTACTCTGGCATTCGGGTTGATTCCTAATTTAAGCTCTTTGGCAAATAGAGTTTTATATTCGAAAAATGTGGGCACAAAGGGTTCCAAACGTACGTTTTCCGCTGGTATCCCCAGGAAAAGGTGCTCCATTGTGGTGTTTGCAGCAACACACATTCTGCTAATGGACGAAACTGCAACATCCACGCTTTGACACATATTTTTGAGCATTGGAATTATTGTTTCGTCGCACACAGCTTCTCTTAAACGCTCAACTCCGCCTTCCTTGCTTTGTTGAATTATTCTGTTGATAACATCAGCACCGTAGCGGATTTGACCATTCCCTGTGGATGCCTTTGCTAAAATTTTGCCTGTCAGCACATCCACAAGAATTCCTGAAACTGAGGTTGTTCCTATGTCTATTGCAACTCCATAAATTTTGTCCTCGCTCATGTCAACTAAATCCACAACAGTGAGGAGGTTTTTGTAGGTTTGAGTTACGCACTTGAATTCGAAATTATGCTCCCTCATGAATAATGGCAGCTTTAAAAGAACCTCGAATGGAATATATACCATTTTCATTCCTGTAATTTCTTTCAAAGCTCTTTCAAGACGCTCATTATCAGGCATGGTATCGTCTAAATCGGGTGCATTTAGCTTCACATTAATGAGCTTCATGTCACTTTCGAATTTAATTCCAGCATCCTCAATTCCCTTTTGAATGTCATTGAATAGCTTAACTTCGCTGTAGCTGGAAAGATCTGCTATTTTCATGCGGCTTTGATAGGCTCGTGCGATATCAGGAACTTCAATTGTGCAGTCTGCGCACACTCTGCTGTTGCATGCAAGACGGTAGCCTTCATTCCACTCAGCTTGGGATAGGTGCCTTGTGAGAGAACTGGTTACACTTCCGTCAATAAGCTTGACTTTGCATTTGCCACAGCTGACGTTTCCTGAGCAAGGAGCATCAATTGGAACATTTGCTTTTTTAGCCAACTCCAGTATGATTTCATTTTGATTGGCATCAATAATAACGTCCGATGTTCCGCTTTGCTTAAAGGTAACTTTGTACATTTTTTAGTCCTTTCTGCATTCTGGTTAAATTGTAAATACTTGTAACCATTATATATTATTTTATGTTTTTTCTCAAATAAAAAACAGAGACAAGCTTATTTTGTCTCTGTTTTTAACGCTTATTCACTTCTTTTTCTGTTTGCAGCTTTAAGCCTTTGTTCTTTATTTAATATACTTTTTCTAATTCTTAAATTATTTGGTGTTACTTCAAGAAGTTCGTCATCCGCCAAGAATTCAAGACATTGTTCAAGGCTCATTTCCTTTGCAGGAGTAAGCTTGAGCTTGTCATCATGGCCTGCTGCACGCATGTTGGAAAGTTGTTTTTGTTTGCAGACATTAACGGCCATATCGTCTGATTTCTTATTTATACCAACAACCATTCCTTCATAAACCTTTGTGCCTGGCACTATGAATAGCTGCCCTCTTTCCTGGGCGTTAAATAAACCATAGGTAACAGCTTCTCCTGCTTCAAAGGCTACTAAGCTGCCGAGATTTCTTCTGGATAGCTCGCCTTTAAAGGGCGCATAGCTGTCAAATACACTGGCCATAATGCCTTCGCCCTTGGTATCTGTGAGAAATTCATTTCTGTAACCAAAAATCCCTCTTGTTGGAATGAGGAATTCCAGCTTTGTTCTGGAACCCATATTTGTCATTTTTATGAGTTCGCCCTTGCGGTTACTTAACTTTTCAATTACAGACCCTACAGATTTTTCAGGCACATCAGCGACTAACGATTCTATTGGCTCGCATTTCACACCATCAATAACCTTTGTAATGATTCTTGGGGGAGATACTTGGAACTCATACCCTTCACGACGCATGGTTTCAATTAAAATAGAAAGATGCATTTCGCCTCTGCCTGCCACATTAAAAGCTTCTGTAGAATCAGTTTCTGAAACCTTTAGAGAAACATCCTTTTGCATTTCCTTGAAAAGTCTGTCTCGAATGTTTCGGCTGGTAACATATGTGCCGTCCATCCCGGCAAAGGGGGAATCATTTACGGAGAAAGTCATTTCCATTGTCGGCGCGCTTATTTTTACGAATGGCAACGGCTCAGGATCTTCCACAGCGCATATTGTATCACCGATGGTAATGTCTGCAATTCCGCTTAATGCAATAATATTTCCGGCTTCAGCCTCTGTTACAGGCACTCTGTTTAGCCCTTCAAATTGGTATAAGTTAACAACTTTTGCTTTTCTGAATTTTTCCGGCTCATGATAGTTACACACGGCTATTTCGCTGTTTTGCTTTATAACCCCATTCACAATATTACCTATGGCAATTCTACCCACAAAATCATTATAGTCTATTGAGGAAATAAGCATCTTTAAGGGCTTTTCCACATGAGCCTCAGGAGCATCAAAATACTCAATTATTTTATCGAAAAGCGGTTTAAGGTCGGTTCCTTCCTTTGATAAGTCATCCGTGCAGGTGCCTTTCTTAGCGCAACAATAAAGCACCGGTGAATCTAACTGCTCATCTGTAGCATCAAGCTCAATTAAAAGATCCAATACTTCATCAAGCACTTCATCCACACGGGCATCAGGACGGTCTATTTTGTTTATAACGATTATTGCTTTGTGTCCAAGTTCAAGGGATTTGCTTAAAACAAATCTTGTTTGAGGAAGTGGGCCTTCTGCAGCATCAACCAAAAGGATTACGCCATCAACCATTTTAAGAATTCTTTCAACCTCTCCGCCAAAATCAGCGTGGCCAGGGGTATCCACTATGTTAATTTTTGTGTTACCATACATTACGGCAGTATTTTTTGCGAGTATGGTTATACCACGCTCTCTTTCCAGGTCGTTGGAGTCCATTACTCTATCCACCACCACCTGGTTGTCGCGGTAGATTCCGCTTTGCTTTAGCATGGCATCCACAAGGGTTGTTTTACCATGGTCAACGTGTGCGATTATTGCAACATTTCTGATATTTTCAGCATTCATAATATGTATATCTCTCTTGTTTTTGATTATTTTTACAAACTAATATTATATTACATTTATTTTCTTTAACAACTATAAACGGCAAAAAAAATCTGTTTGACCCTTTATTTTCGCTTAAACAAAGCCAATTAATTGAATAACTGCCAAATGCTGCAGGAATTTTGAGTGTTGCAGCATAAATTTATGATATTTGTGTGGTAAAATAATCCACAAGCATTAGTGTGCGCTATGTGCGCATATATGGTGGATTTGATATGGTGGATGAGAAAAAATTTTATGCATATGTGCTTGAATGTGGCGACGGCACATTTTACTGCGGTTATACAAACAACATAAAAAAACGGGCGGCTGCCCATAATAGTGGTAAGGGTGCCAAATATACCCGTTTTCGCCTTCCTGTTAAAATGGTTTACTTTGAAGAGTTTCAAGACAAAAGTGAAGCAATGAAGCGGGAGGCTGCACTTAAAAAGCTCAGCCACAATCAAAAGGGAGAATTGAAGAATATTTTTTTAAAAAGGGGAATTAATATGGTTCAGGTTGTAGGAGCACTTTTTGTTAAAGACGGAAAATTTATGATTTGTAAACGTCCTCAAAACAAGGCTCGAGGCGGTCTTTGGGAGTTTGTGGGTGGAAAGGTTGAAGCTGACGAAACTCTGGAGGATGCGCTGAAAAGAGAGTGCATGGAGGAGATGGGAATAGAAATAAGCGTTGGTGAGCTATTTTATGAGCTTGTGCATGCTTACGAGGATATCACAATCAACTTCACGGTTTTTAAAGCTGAAATAACCAAAGGGGAGCCTCAGAAGCTTGAACATGAGGATATAAGATGGATAAGTCCAAATGAAATAGATGAATACGATTTTTGCCCTGCGGATGTGGATATACTCAAAAAAATTAAAGAAGAAATGTAAATAATTCCTTCTTTAATCCCTTTTGTTC
>CAVEWD010000005.1:19427-21008 GCA_963619195.1 bacterium
CCGGGTTTAATGCATTAAGGATAGGAAGCACAAAGCGCCCGTCTTTGCGGATGAGAATATCATCAAAATATATTTCGCCTCCGCCATATTCTGGGGTTTGAATTAAAACTAAGTCCCAGTGCACTGTGCTTTTGTTTCCGTTGTTACAGTCTTCATAAGCACATCCCGGGGTAAAATGAATACTGCCAGCAATTTTTTCGTCAAAGAGTGTGTCTAACATTGGTTCTGTTATGTATGGATTTATCCCAAAGGAAAATTCTCCAACATAGCGTGCCCCTTCGTCAGCATCCAGAATTTCGTTTATTGTTTCAGGGTGATTTGATGTGGCCTTCACAATTTTGCCGTCTTTAAATTCGAAGCTGATATTATCAAATAAGGTGCCTGAGTACATGCTCGGGGTGTTGTAGCTTATAATGCCATTAACGCTGTCCTTTACCGGTGCGGTGTATATTTCTCCATCAGGAATGTTACATTCCCCAGCGCATTTAACAGCAGGGAGTCCCTTAATGGAAAAGCTGATGTCTGTTTGTGGAGATACAATTCTAACCCTATCGGTTTTTTCCATAAGCTCCTTTAGCGAATCCATTGCTTTGTCCATTTTTGCATAATCAAGGCAGCACACATTGTAATAGTATTCACTAAAGGCTTCCTTGCTCATTTTTGCAGATTGAGCTGCGCTGGCGTTGGGGTAGCGCAGAATAACCCATTTAGTGGAGTCCACTCTGTAGCTGAAGGCCTCATCCATATATTTGTCGAACAGTTTCATCTTGTCCACCGGCACATCGCTTAGTTCGTAGCTGTTATCTGAACCGCTTATTGCAATATATGCATCCATTTTCTTAATTCTAAAAAGCTCAATTTCTGCCATTGCTATGAGTTGTTCATCTGAAAAGCCCATGTATTGGGCGCGCATAACAGAGCGGTCTTTAAGTTCAATGTGAGGGTAGCCTCCTGCCTCATATACAGCTTTTACACATTCCGAAACAAGTTCATAGGTGTCGGCTCCAACGCCGGATATGAGCACATTTTCTCCTGGATTTACTCTGCAGGAGTTAAACACAAGGTTGTGGGCTAAAACTTTATTTCTTTGATCCATTTTGTTTCTCCTTAATGAAGTTTATTATAACACCCTTCTATGCTGTTATTTAAATAAAATAAAATATCTGTTAGAGCAAAATAAGGCCCCAACGGGAGCCTTATTCTTTGAAATTGAAGCTATTTAATCCTCCTTAAAGCGGTTTATTGCCTTTGAAACAGCCGGTATGGAGATAACAACCAATGTTAGGATTGCTTCCGGGAGCATATATCCGGCATTGTAGCTAATGGAGTAAATCCAAGGGGACTGCCCGGCAGGTGCATATTCGGCGAAAAACACTGCCCCTGAAATTGTGCTCATGGCAAGTCTTAATAGCACGCCTAGAATGTAGCCCTTTTGCATTCCATATTTGCCCTTTGCGATTATTCCGCCAACTCCCAGCATTCCAAAGGCGAGGGGATAGTCTAAAATTACCTGAAGGGGGTGATAAATGGAAGGGAATATTAGTAAGTCTAAAAGTCCGTAGGCTACGGCAGCAACTATTC
>CAVEWD010000006.1:0-9530 GCA_963619195.1 bacterium
GGAGATACGGTTGTAGTCATTTCGGGCGGAAGAGACAAGGACAGATCCAACAAGGGTAAGATCCTCAAGGTTTTCCCGAAAACCAATCGTGTAATAGTTGAGGGCGTAAATATCCGCAAAAAGCATATGAAGCCCACAAAGGATATGCAGCAGGCAGGAATCATTGAGCAGGAAGGCTCAATCCATGCTTCAAACGTTCTTTTGTACTGCGAGAAGTGCAAAAAAGGCGTTAGAACAGGAAACAAGGTTTTGGCAGACGGCAAAAAGGTGCGTTTCTGCAGAAGCTGCGGCGAAACTTTTGAGAAATAGGAGACGGTAAATGACAAGAATTAAAGAATTATATGAATCCAAAGCAGTGCCGGCTCTCAAGGAAAAGTTCGGCTACAAAAATGTTATGCAGATTCCCCGTCTTGAAAAAATAGTTGTGAACATGCGCTTCGGCGACTGCAAGGACAACACAAAGGCTATGGAATCAGCAGTTAACGAGCTGGCTCAGATAACAGGTCAGAAGCCTTTGATGATAAAGGCTAAGAAGTCAGTTTCAAACTTCAAGCTCCGTAAGGGAATGGATATCGCTGCAAAGGTAACTCTCAGAGGTGACCGTATGTATGAATTTGCAGACAGACTCATGAACATTGCCATCCCCCGTATCAGAGACTTTAGGGGTGTGCCTTCATCAAGCTTTGATGGAAGAGGCGACTACGCGCTGGGACTTAAAGAACAGCTGGTGTTCCCTGAAATCAACTATGATAAGATCGACAAGATCAGAGGCATGGACATTGTGTTCGTAACAAGTGCAAATACCGACGAAGAAGCATATGAACTGCTTGCTCAGCTCGGAATGCCTTTTGAAAGGGCTTAAGGGAGGATATTATGGCAAAAAAATCAATGATAGCCAAGCAGCAGCGTGAGCCGAAGTTTTCTACAAGAGCTTACACAAGATGCAAGATCTGCGGCAGACCGCATGCCTACTTGAGAAAATACGGTATATGCAGAATCTGCTTCAGAGAACTGGCTTATAAGGGAGAAATTCCCGGCGTTAAGAAAGCAAGTTGGTAGATTAGAATAATACAGTTTAGAAGGAGGATAAGCATAATATGGTTATGACAGACCCCATTGCGGATATGCTTACAAGAATCAGAAACGCAAATAATGCTAAGCATGCGACTGTTACAGTTCCGTCTTCCAACATAAAGAAAGCCATTGCAGGTATACTGTTGGAAGAAGGTTACATAAAAGACTTTAAATATATTGAAGACGACAAGCAGGGAATGCTGGAGATTACTCTCAAATATGGCGAGGATGAGTCAAAGGTTATTTCGGGCATAAAGAGAATTTCTAAACCAGGCCTTAGAATTTATGTTTCTAAAGAGGACGTTCCTAAGGTGTTAAACGGGTTAGGAATTGCAATAATGTCAACTTCAAAGGGCATCATGACAGACAAAAATGCCCGCAAAAATAACGTAGGCGGAGAGGTCGTTTGCTACGTTTGGTAGTGGACGAGATAGGAGGCAATTATGTCAAGAATCGGTAGAATGCCTGTGACGATTCCCGCCGGAGTTGAGGTTAAGCTCGAAGACGGAGTTGTTACCGTTAAGGGCCCAAAAGGTGAATTGACACAGAACATCCATAAAGATATGGGAATTGAAATCGAAGATGGCGTTTTGACAGTTACAAGACCCAGCGACGATAAATTACACAGAAGCATGCACGGGCTTGCAAGAAAGCTCATTGCAAACATGGTGGAAGGCGTTACAAACGGCTTCACAAAGAATCTTGAAATCGTGGGAGTTGGTTACAGAGCAGCCAAGGAAGGCAACAAGCTCGTTTTGAATGTGGGCTACTCTCATCCGGTTGAAATGGAAGATCCTGAAGGAATCACCACCACAGTTGAAGGAACCACAAAGATTGCGGTAAGCGGAATTGACATCCAGAAGGTTGGCGAGCACGCTGCTAACATCAAGAAGGTTAGAAAGCCTGAACCTTACAAGGGAAAGGGCATCAGATATGCTGGTGAGTACATCAGAATTAAAGAAGGAAAAACAGGTAAATAGGAAAGGAGTGTAGTGTAGGATGATAACAAAACCTTTAAAGAACGCTATCAGAATTAAAAGACATAACAGAATGCGCAATTACATCAGCGGCACTCCTGAAAGACCAAGGCTCTGCGTTTTCAGAAGCAATAAATACATTTACGCGCAGCTGATCGACGATGTGGCAGGCCATACCCTGGCAGCTTCTTCCTCAAAGGCTCTTGCAGCTAATTTGGAAGGAACCTCAAACATTGAGGCAGCTAAGGCAGTTGGTAAGGACATTGCCGAAAAGACTCTTGCACTTGGAATCAAGACAGTCCTGTTTGACAGAGGCGGCTATGTTTACCATGGTAAGGTAAAAGAGCTGGCCGATGCGGCAAGAGAAGCCGGATTGGAATTTTAAGGAGGACCTAAGGATGAAAGAAAGATTTAATCCGGCGGAAATGGATTTAAAAGAAAAAGTAGTTCAGATAAACAGAGTTGCCAAAACCGTTAAGGGCGGCAAGAACATGCGTTTCTCATGCCTTTGCGTGGTTGGTGACGGTGCAGGTCATGTGGGAGTTGGCATTGGAAAGGCCATCGAGGTTCCTGAAGCCATAAGAAAGGGTATGCAGGACGCCAGAAAGAACATGATTACTGTTCCAGTGGAGGGTACAACAGTTCCCCATGCAATAGTAGGTCGCTTTGGCGCTGGCAGAGTGCTTATCATGCCGGCTGCTAAAGGTACTGGTGTCATCGCCGGCGGCGCAGCACGTCCAGTGTTTGAGTTGGCAGGCATTCAGGACATCCGTTGCAAATCCATCGGTTCCGACAATTCAGTTAACGTGGTTAAAGCAACCCTTGCAGGTCTCAGCCAGTTGGTGAATGTTGAAATGGTGGCAAAAAAACGTGGCAAAACACCGGAAGAGATTTTAGGATAGGAGTGTGGTTTTAAATGGCTAAAGATGAAAAACAGTTAAAGATCACTCTTGTTAAAAGCTTGATCGGCAGAAATAAAGAGCAGCGTAAAATTGTGGAGGCATTAGGGCTCAAAAAGCTTCACACCTCTGTGGTTTTGGCAGATACTCCAGCTACCCGCGGAGTAATCCAGAAAATCGGTTTTATGCTCAAAGTGGAAGAGGAGGCTTAAGAATGAGACTTCACACATTAAGAGCTCCAGCGGGCAGCAACAGAAACACTGTTCGTAAGGGCAGAGGTACTGCAACAGGCCAGGGCAAAACGGCCGGCAGAGGCCAGGACGGCCAGAAGTCACGTTCCGGCGGAGGAGTTCGTCCGGGATTTGAAGGCGGTCAGATGCCTATCACAAGACAGTTGCCAAAGAGAGGTTTCTCCAACTACCGTTATAAAAAGGAAGTTGCAACTGTTGCACTTGAAAAACTCAACAATTTTGAAGCGGGCACAACAGTAACCGTGGATGAACTTAAAGCTAAGGGATACGTTAAAAATAAATTTGACAGTGTGAAAATCTTATCGGGTGGCGAACTTAATGTTGCCGTAACGGTAAAAGGGGTACAAACAAGCAAGGCAGCCTGCGAGGCTATAGTAAAAGCTGGCGGAAAAGTCGAGGAATAGTATATGGTTGAGACAATCAAGAATGCATGGAAAATACCGGAATTAAGAAAGAGAATACTTTACACGGTGTTTATGCTTGCCATTTTCAGACTTGGTTCACATATTTTTGTTCCCTACATTAACACAGAAGTGCTTGCAGAATATATATCCGCAAACAGCATGCTGGGATTATTCAACATTATATCGGGTGATAACCTTAAAACATTTTCAATATTTGCTATGGGTATCACTCCATATATTAACTCCTCCATCATTGTTCAGCTTTTGACAATTGTTATTCCTTCATGGGAGAGAATGTCAAAGGAAGGCGAGGAAGGCAGAAGGAAGCTTAGCCGCATCACAAGATATGTTGCTTTGGCACTTGCTGCATTGCAGGGGCTGGGCACCACAATTTCAATGAGCAGCATCCTTACTGAAAACACAGTTTTCGTGAAGATTCTGGTTACAGTGGTTATCACAGCCGGCACAGCATTCCTTTTGTGGATGGGTGAGTCAATCACAGATAAGGGCATTGGAAATGGTATTTCATTGTTGATTTTCATTGGTATCGTTTCCTCAGTGCCAACATCCATCATTAATATGATTGACGGCATCAAGGCTGGAACTTTCCCGGCATATATGCTCATAATCATACTTGTGTTTGTAGCTTTGGCTATAGTTGGAGTTGTGGCTGTTAACGAAGGAACAAGAAAGATTCCCGTGCAGTACGCAAAGAGAGTTGTTGGAAGAAAAATGTACGGAGGCCAGAACACTCATTTGCCTCTTAAGGTAAATCAGTCAGGTGTTATGCCTGTAATCTTTGCCTCTGTTATAACAATGTTCCCATCAACATTGGCATCCTTCTTCCCGAACACCAAATGGCTGGCAAGCTTTGCCTCCTTTATGTCTTGGGGTAAATTTTTCCCAACATTGATTTATTTGGTGCTCATTATAGCTTTCTCCTACTTCTACACAATGATTTCCTTCAACCCTGTAGATGTGGCAGACAATCTTAGACAATACGGTGGTGTAATTCCTGGAATCAGAACAGGAGCTCCCACTACAGCATACATTAAAAAGGTGGTAAACCGTCTTACCATAAGCGGTGCACTGTTCCTTTCAGTGATTGCAATTCTGCCGATTATTGCAGGCAATTTGCTCAACATCAGCCTTCAGTTTGGCGGCACGAGCTTATTGATTGTTGTTGGTGTTGCTCTTGAAACCGTTAAGGCCTTGGAGCAGCAACTTGTTGTGAGAAATTACAAGGGATTCTTGAAATAAACTTATAATTGCGAGGAATGGCATGAAGATAGTTTTATTGGGCCCTCCGGGTGCTGGAAAAGGCACTCAGGCCGAAAAGATTGTTGAAAGATACGGCATAGCTCATATATCCACAGGAGATATTTTCCGCAAAAACCTAAAGGAAAACACCCCCTTGGGGATTAAGGCTAAGGAATATATGGACCAAGGTCTTTTGGTTCCCGATGATGTGACTGTGGCAATGGTTAAGGATCGCTTAGGCGAGGAGGACTGCCAGAAGGGATATATGCTGGATGGCTTCCCAAGAACCATAGTGCAGGCAGAAGCATTGGAGCAACTTGGAGAAAAATTAGACTGCGCCTTGGACATTGTGGTGGATTATGCAAATCTTACTGAGCGTATTGCAGGAAGACGCCTTTGCAAAAGTTGCGGCGCCGGCTATCATGTGAAATTCGCTCAGCCTGCTAAAGAGGGCATTTGCGACAGATGCGGCGGAGAGCTGTATCAGCGCGACGACGATAAGGCAGAAACGGTTACCAAGCGCCTTAACGAATATGAAGAAAAGACGCTGCCTCTGACTGATTTCTACGAGAAAAAGGGAATTCTTCGCAAAGTAAATGGCGATGGAACCATCGAAGAAACAACAGAAAAAATTAACGCCATATTGGACGTTTTCAGGTAAAAAACAATGATCACTATAAAATCCGCCGAAGAAATAGAGAAAATGGCAGAGGCCGGAAGAATAACAGCTAAGGCCCTTGCCGAAGTTGAAAAAGCTGTTAAGCCCGGGGTTTCCACCTGGGAGCTGGACAAAATTGCCTATGATGCAATCATGTCAATGAATGCAACGCCCGCATTTCTCAATTACAACGGCTTTCCCGGGAGCATCTGTGCTTCCCCCAACGATGTGATTGTGCACGGCATTCCCTCTAAGAAGATAATTTTGAAGCAGGGAGATATCATAAGCATTGATATCGGAGCGGTGTATGACGGCTTTGTGGGAGATATGGCCAGAACCTTCCCTGTGGGAGAGGTGAGCAAAGAGGCTACCGAGCTGATGGAAGTCACCAAGCAATCCTTCTTTGAGGGGCTCAAGTTCGTTAAGGACGGCAACAGATTAAACCAGGTTTCGAAGGCTATTGGCGATTATGCCCTGGCAAGGGGCTACGGTGTGGTGCGCGACTATGTTGGCCACGGCATCGGAAGAGCCATGCATGAGGATCCGGCTGTGCCAAACTACGACACCGGAAGAAGCGGCGTGAGACTTAGGCGGGGTATGGTGATTGCCATTGAGCCGATGATAAACATTGGCACAGAAGAAACTTTGCTGGCTGATGACGGCTGGAAGGTGTCCACTGCGGACGGTTCTCTTTCAGCCCATTACGAAAACACCGTGGCAATAACAGAAGACGGCCCAAGGATACTCACTCAGGTTTAGGGAGAATCCGAAATGGCTGAGGAGTTAAAGCTAGGAAGTATCGTTAAGTCAAAGGCTGGACACGACAGAGGAAGCCTTCTTGTGGTGATTGGCATTGAAGCCGGGGGCGAAATGCTGATTCTGGCTGACGGTAAAAGAAGAAATGTGCAGAAGCCTAAAAGAAAAAAGCTTCGGCATGTGATTCCCACCGATGGATATTCCCAAAGAGTGGGAGAGATTCTCTTAAGCTCAGGCAGGCTTGAGAACAGCCTTGTAAAAAAAGAGCTTAAGGAATATGTAAATTTACACCTAAAAGAAACAGGGGGATGTTAATTGGGTAAAAGCGATTATTTTGAGGTAGAAGGCATAGTTAAGGAAGCTTTGCCGAACACAACCTTTAAGGTTGTTCTCGACAACGGCTACGAAGTGCTGGCTCACATATCGGGTAAACTCAGGATGCATTACATTAAGATCTTACCGGGAGATAAGGTCACCATGGAAATATCAGCCTACGACCCGGCAAAGGGCAGGATCATCTGGCGTGAAAAAGGAAGATAGACCAATTTGGGTTAGGAGGAAATAAAATGAAGGTAAGACCCAGCGTTAAACCAATGTGCGAAAAGTGCAAGATTATCAAGAGAAACGGCAAAGTTATGGTAATTTGCTCAAATCCGAAGCACAAACAAAGACAGGGTTAAGGTTTTAAAAACCACAGGGAGAACGCGGCTGAGATTGAAAAATCTAGTTTTCCCTTACATATATAGGCTCAGGGCAGACTTAGGATGCCTGCGGCCGCAAACATTACTTTAACACACAAATAATACGGAGGAATAAAGTTTAATGGCGAGAATTGCCGGCGTAGATTTGCCGAATGAGAAACGTGTCGAAATAGGCTTAACTTATATTTACGGCATCGGAAGAGTATTGTCCAACAGGATCCTCGAAGAAGCAGGAGTTAACCCTGATACAAGAGTTAAAGACCTCACAGAATCTGAAATCAATGCTCTCAGAAGCGTTATAGACAGCTCCTATACTGTGGAAGGCGACCTAAAACGTAATATAGCTTTTGACATTAAGCGTTTACAGGAAATCGGCTGCTACAGAGGATTGAGACACAGAAGAAACCTGCCCGTTAGAGGACAGAATTCAAAAACAAATGCCAGAACAAGAAAAGGTCCTAAGAAGACTGTTGGCAGAAAGTCTAAAAAATAACCGTTATATAGGTTAAGGAGGATTACATGGCTGCGAAAAAAGTAGTAGTTAAGGGCAGAAAGAAAAAAGTTAAGAAGAATATAGAGAAGGGCCAAGCGCATATCAGTGCAACCTTCAATAACACCATAGTTACATTGTCAGACACAGCCGGTAACGTGCTGAGCTGGTCAAGCGCAGGGGAACTTGGTTTCAAGGGCTCCAGAAAGAGCACTCCTTACGCCGCTCAGTCAGCTGCAACAGAAGCTGCAAAGAGAGCTATGGAGCACGGTCTCACATATGTAGATGTGTTGGTTAAAGGACCAGGTTCAGGTCGTGAAGCTGCCATAAGAGCTTTACAGACAGCTGGTCTCACTGTAACATCAATTAAAGACGTTACACCTATTCCACACAATGGATGCAGACCGCCAAAGAGAAGAAGAGTCTAATTTCATTTTTGAAGATAATCTTCAGAAAACTCTTTTTCTGAGCGCATTTTTCATTACACATAATTTACGGAGGAAAAACATTACATGGCCAGATATACAGATGCTTCATGCAAGCTGTGCCGTAGAGAACAGGAAAAGCTCTTCCTTAAGGGCGAAAGATGTTATTCAGCCAAATGTGCGCTTACACATGGCAGAAAGAACACTCCCGGTCAGCATGGTAAAACAATGGGCAAAACCAGTGAGTATGGTTTACAGCTCAGAGAAAAACAGAAGGTCAAGAGAGCATATGGTGTGTTGGAAAAGCAGTTCCGCACATATTTCAAAATAGCCGAAAGAAAACAAGGCCAAGCTGGTGAGAACCTTCTCATCATACTTGAAACACGTTTGGACAACGTTGTTTACCGCCTCGGTTTCGCTTCATCAAGAAAAGAAGCCAGACAGCTTGTTACTCACAATCACTTCACAGTGAACGGCAAGAAGGTAAACATTCCTTCAATACTTCTCAAACCGGGAGATGTTATTGAGGTGAAGGCAAAATCACAGAAGTCACCTAAATTTAAAGAGCTTGCAGAGCTTAACGCAGCAAAGACAATGCCGTCTTACTTAAGCGTTGATTTCAACAAAATGACAGGCAGCGTTCTTACAATGCCTACAAGATCAGATATCGATATCCCAATCGAAGAACGTCTTATCGTCGAGTTGTATTCAAAGTAATATATATAACTGCCTCGGTTACATTTAAGATAAAACAAATGGAGGGTTTTTATGTTAGAATTCCAAAAACCGAATATTGAGATAACCGATGTCAGTCCCGACAAGACATACGGGAAATTCGTGGTGGAGCCTCTTGAGAGAGGTTATGCCACAACACTGGGCAATTCCTTAAGAAGAGTGATGCTTTCATCTCTTCCGGGAAGCGCAATCACCAGCGTTAAAATCGACGGTGTGCTGCATGAATTTTCCACAGTGGAGGGTGTTGCAGAAGATGTGGTGGAGATAATCCTTAACCTTAAAAAGGTTGTCTTCAAAAGCTACACTGAAGGGCCCAAAACCGTGTATATACAAGCTGAGGGAGAGGGCGAGGTTACAGCCGCAGATATAATTTGCGACTCTGAAATTGAAGTTCTCAACCCCGAGGCTCACATTGCTTCCCTTATGAATGGAGCAAAGCTGAGCATGAGCATGGTGGTGGAAAGAGGCAGAGGGTATAACTCTGTTGAAAAGAACAAGAAGGAAGATATGCCTATTGGCACAATTCCCATTGACTCAATTTTCTCACCTGCCCGCAGAGTTAACTTTAATGTGGAGAACACCAGAGTCGGAAATGTTACCGACTATGACAAGCTCACCGTTGAAGTGTGGACAAACGGCACTATATCACCTGAGGAAGCTGTTTCCATGGCTTCAAAGATTCTTAACGAACACTTCCAGCTTTTCATTGACTTAAATGAAAACATTAAAACCACATCACTTATGGTGGAGAGGGAAGAGAGCGTTAAGGAAAAGGTGTTGGAGATGTCCATTGAGGAACTGGAGCTTTCAGTTCGTTCCAACAACTGCTTACGCAGAGCAGACATTCATACCGTTGAACAGCTCGTTAACAAGACAGAGGATGAAATGGCCAAGGTCAGA
>CAVEWD010000006.1:9540-18971 GCA_963619195.1 bacterium
AGAAATCTGGGTAAAAAATCTCTTAACGAAATTAAGAAGCGCCTAGCTGAAATGGGTCTTTCACTCAAACGTGGTGATGAATAAGGATTTTTAATAAGGAGATAGACAAATGGCCGGTTACAGAAAACTTGGTAAAACAACTGATCAGAGAAGAGCTCTTCTGCGCGGTCTCGTAACGGACACACTTAAATACGGCAAGATTGAAACCACCGTGTTTAGAGCAAAAGAGGCTAAGCGTTTGGTTGACAAGATGATTACTCTGGGCAAAAAGGGTGACCTTGCAGCTAAAAGACGTGCACTGAGCTTCATTTATGATGAAGATGTTGTGTTTTCACTGTTTAATGAAATCGCACCTAAATATGAAGCCAGAAATGGCGGATATACAAGAGTTATCCGTCTTGGCAACAGAAAGGGCGACGGAGCTGAAACAGCAATTCTCGAATTGGTTGAAGACTAATCAATTGATTATTGGAAATTAAAATAATAATAAAAAAACATTATTAAGCCGGGGCGTTTACATGTATAATTAACAGCAACAATTATATGCAAACGCCCTTTTGCTTTACAGGGAGGTTATAACCTTCATTGGAAAATTTTATTGAACTGAAGAATGTCAGCTTTTCCTATGATGAGGAAAATGAGCCTGAGAAAAAGGCAGTTGACGATGTGAGCCTTAGTGTTAAAAAAGGTGAAATGCTGGCCATAGTGGGGCATAACGGAAGCGGAAAGTCCACTTTGGCGAAGCTTTTAAATGGTCTTTTGCAGCCCAGCGCAGGAGAGGTTTTGGTGATGGGCAAAAGCACCTTACAGGAGGATAACATTATAGATATCCGCCGAAATGTGGCTATGGTGTTTCAAAACCCTGACAACCAGCTGGTGGCAACCATTGTGGAAGACGAGGTGGCCTTTGGGGCTGAAAACCTTGGAATTGAACCGGAGGAAATCAGACGAAGGATTGACGAGAGCCTAAGCGAGGTGGGAATGCTGGAGTTTAAAAACAAAAAAGCCCATCAGCTTTCCGGAGGTCAAAAGCAGAGGATTGCCATAGCCGGTGTTTTGGCAATGGAACCGAAATGCATTATATTTGACGAATCCACGGCAATGCTGGACCCCGCCGGAAGGGAGGATGTGCTGGAGATAATGCACAGGCTCAACTCGGAGGGAGTTACAATTGTTTTTATAACCCACTATATGGAGGAAATTACGAATTTCGACAGGATTATAGTTTTATCGAAGGGGAAGATTGCCATGGAGGGAACTCCCGGGGAGATTTTCTCCGATGTGACAAAGCTCAACAAGCTAAGGCTGGATGTGCCGGAAATTGTGTGGCTCAGCGAGCTTTTAAGACGCGGCGGATTGGAAGTGCCGAAAAATATATTGAATGCCGATGATTTGGTGGAGGCGTTATGTCAATTGAAGTAAGAGAGCTATCCCATATTTATTCAAAGGGAACAGTGTTTGAGCATGTGGCTCTCACAGATGTGAGCTTTGATGTGGGACCCCATGATTTTATTGGTATAATTGGGCATACCGGAAGCGGTAAGTCAACATTGATTCAGCATATAAACAGACTGCTTAAGCCCACTTCGGGCACGGTGGTTGTTAATGGAATAAACATTCTGGATAAAAACGTCACCATGAAGGACATTGTGAGAAGAGTGGGGATTGTTTTTCAATATCCGGAATATCAGCTTTTTGAAGAAACGGTTTACAAGGATGTGTGCTTTGGGCCTAAAAATCTCGGCTTCGATGAGGAGAAAACCAATACTTTGGTTAAGCAGAGCATTGAACTTGTGGGGCTGAATTTTGAAGAGGTGAAGGATAAATCTCCCTTTGACCTTTCCGGCGGGCAGAAAAGAAGGGTGGCAATAGCAGGCGTTTTGGCCATGAAACCCCAGATTTTAATTTTAGATGAGCCTGCTAGTGGCCTTGACCCCAAGGGACGAAGGGAAATTCTGGAAATTATTAAGAAAATGAACACAGAGGTGGGCATTTGCATTTTGCTGGTTTCCCACAGCATGGATGATGTGGCGAAATACGCCGATAAAGTGATGGTGTTTTCCAAAGGAAGACTGGTGAAATATGACACTCCACTTAAGGTGTTTGAGGATTACAAATTCTTAGAGAGCATAAGCCTTGAAATTCCCCAATGTAAGAGGGTTTTAGAAATGCTGAAGGAAAGAGGAGTAGATATAGATACCTCTGCTTACACCACAGAGAGTGTGGCAGAGCAGATACTCCAAAGGTTTAAAAAATGATAAACGATATCACAATTGGGCAGTATTACCCCACATCCTCGGTGATACATAAGCTGGACCCCCGCACAAAAATATTAACCACCTTTTTATACATTATATTTTTGTTTTTGGTGAACAACATCTGGGGCTATTTGGCGGCATTTTTGTTTCTGACTGCGGTGATTGTTATTTCAAAAATTCCTGTGGGCTATGTGCTTAAGGGAATTAAAGGAGTAATGTTTATAATGCTTCTTACTGTGGTGATAAATATTTTATGGACTCCGGGAGAGGTGTTGTGGCAGTGGAAGTTTTTGAAGGTAACCAAAGAGGGGTTAGAGCTTTCCTTTAACATGGCCTTCAGGCTGGTGCTTTTAGTTTGTGGAACCTCTATGATGACTCTTTGCACGGAAACAATTTCCCTAACCGACGGAATGGAGGAATTAATTAAGAAAATTCCCTTTGCCGGGAAATATGCCCATGAAATGAGCATGATGATGAGCATTGCCTTAAGATTTATTCCCACCCTTACAGAGGAAACCGACAGAATTATGAAGGCGCAGAAGTCCCGGGGAGCCGACTTTGAGAGCGGCAACATCTTTGCAAAAGCCAAGGGGCTTATTCCAATTCTGGTGCCGCTTTTCGTGAGTGCCTTTCAGAGGGCAAACGAGCTGGCAATGGCCATGGAGTCTCGCTGTTACAGGGGAGCCGAGGGAAGAACACGGCTAAAGGAGCTTAAATATAAGAAGGCTGACTACATTGCCTATTTGGTGGCGGCACTGGCTATGGGCGGTATTTTAGCCACAAGGCTTATTGTGTTTTAATTTTAAAATGAGAAATATAGCAATTATTGTGAGCTACGACGGAACAGATTTTTGCGGCTGGCAGGTGCAGCCCAATGGGGTGAGCGTGGCAGAGAAAATAAATGATGCAATTTTTCGTCTGACCGGAAGGCGGGCTATGCTTTACGGAAGCGGACGAACCGACAGCGGAGTGCATGCCTATGCCCAGGTGGCAAATTTTCAAACGGAGTTTTTTTCTCCTTGTGAGAGGCTTGTGCTGGGACTTAACGCCTATTTACCCCCTCAGATTAGGGTTTTGAGGGCCTATGAGGTGGGAGAGGACTTTAACGCCAGATTTTCTGCTGCGGGCAAAACCTATGAATATGTTATATATAACAGCAATGTGCTATCACCCTTTTATTTAAACAGGGCTTATTGGGTGAAATATGCCTTGGATGTGGATAAAATGAATGAAGCAGCCGGGGTGCTTTTAGGAAAACACGATTTTAGCGCCTTTATGGCGGCAGGAAGCCCCGTTAAAAGCACGGTGCGGGAACTTTACGAACTGAGCGCAAAGAAGGAAGACAGCCTTATTAAGATAACTGCCACGGGAAGTGGATTTTTATATAACATGGTGAGAATTTTAACCGGCACCCTAATTTACGCAGGGTGCGGCAAGCTTAATTCAGCTGATGTGAAAAAAATACTTGAAGGCGGCAAAAGAGAGAAGGGCGCTCCCACAGCCCCTGCCCAGGGACTTTATTTAAAGAGGGTTTACTACTCTGATGGATATGAATATGTGGTTTAGAAGAAGAAAAAGCTCTCAGGAGAGGATGACATTTTTTGCTAGAGCAATAGATTCCACCGAGGCCTTCAGCGTGGCGGCTTTTTTAAACTGCTACGGCATAATAACCCATTTGGATGAAAAGGCGATGATGGACGATGAGGATGGGGTGGATATTTTTGTTTTGGAGGAGGACTACACCCAGGCCTGCGAATTGATTAATATAAGCTCAAGTTTGGATAATGAAATGGATGAGCTGGCTTAGCGTAGCTTAAAATATGATTATTTAAAAGCCTTTGCGGGCTTTTTTATTTTGAAACGGGCCTAGAGTTAAATTGGGGTTTTGAAGATGAAGGGTGGAAAAAAAATTAAAATTTTGAGTGAATTTAAAATAGGTAAAAGAGTATTTTGGGTTTATTAAATATTATATAACAGGAAAATTGTAAAAATAAATAAATGTTTATATGTAAATTTGCCTAATTTTGGTATAATGGTGAAAAATTTATTTAAAAAATGAAAAAATAAGCATACGCTTTATTGACTTAAAGCAGTAAAGATAGTAATATATTAAAATATTATTTGGGAGGAAAATAATTATGAAAAAAATTGTTTCTATTTTATTGGTAGTAATGATGGCTTTCTCCTTCGTTGCATGCGGTTCCAGCGAAGATGAGGGGGAAGGCACAAAAACATATATCATTGCCACTGACACTACATTCGCACCCTTTGAATATCAGGATGAAAACGGCGAGTATGTGGGCATCGACATTGACCTTTTGGCTGCTATAGCTGAGGACCAGGGTTTTGAGTATGAGCTTCAGCCTCTTGGCTTTGATGCAGCTTGCCAAGCTCTGGAAACAGACCAGGCTGACGGTGTTATTGCAGGCATGAGTATCAAGGAAGAACGTAAGGAGAAATATGATTTCTCAGAGCCATATTTTGATTCAGCTGTTGTTGTAGCTGCCAAGGAAGGTTTGGGACTTAGCGGTCTTGAGGACTTAAAGGGCAAAACAGTGGCAGTTAAGGTAGGCACAGAGGGAGCTAGCTATGCAGAGTCAATTAAAGATGAGTATGAGCTTGAGCTTCAGTATTATGATGAGTCACCTTTGATGTATCAGGCAGTAACATCAGGAAATGCTGCAGCTTGTGTTGAGGACTATGAAATAATGCGTTTTGGCATTGAAAACGGAAACGGCCTTGAAATGGTGGGCGAAAAGCAGGTGGCTTCACAGTATGGCTTTGCTGTTAAGAAGGGTGAAAACGCTGAGCTTTTGGAAATGTTTAACACGGGCCTTGCTAACATAATTGCCAACGGCAAATATGATGAAATTCTTGCTAAATATCTTTCAGAATAGTTATATTAAATAACCACAATTTGAAAAATACGCCCGTAACTGTATTGCGGGCGTATATATTTATGAACGGAGTTTTCTATGGATTTTATTAACGTTGCAAAGGACGTTTTGCCTTCCCTTTTAAAGGGGCTTAAGGTAACTGTGGAGGTGACTGTGATGTCACTTGCCATAGCTTTGGTTTTGGGGCTTGCCATGTGCCTTATGGGACAGTCGAAAATTAAGCCGCTTGAGTGGATTTCAAAATTTTATATATGGATAATAAGGGGCACACCGTTTATTGTGCAGCTGTTTATTATTTATTTTGGTGTTCCTCAGCTGGTGCAGTCCCTGGGGGGGGATTTCAGGCTTTCTTCAGAGCAGGCTGCCGTGATGACCCTTAGCCTTAATGCGGGAGCATATATTTCAGAGATTTTCCGAGGCGGCATACAGGCAGTGGATAAAGGCCAGACCGAGGCTGCAAGAAGCCTTGGAATGAGCAAGATGAGCACTATGTTTAAGGTGATTTTGCCCCAGGCCATAAGAATCAGCATTCCTTCACTTTGCAACCAGTTTATTATAACCCTTAAGGACACTTCTCTGGCTCAGTCAATTGCCTTGGCTGAGATAGTGTATCAGGGAAAAATTTATGTGGGAAGAACCATGCAGTCCTTTAACACATATCTACTTATTGGCATGATATATTTAGTTGTTATAACAATTCTTTCGGCGTTAATAAAGCACATAGAAAAGAGGCTTGACTATGGAAACAAAGATCAAGGTAAGACAGCTTAAAAAGAACTACGGCGTCCTTGAGGTGCTTAAGGGAATAGATGTGGAAGTGCAAAAGGGTGAGGTGGTTTGCATAATTGGCCCTTCCGGAGGAGGAAAGTCCACTTTTTTGCGCTGCCTGAACCGTCTGGAGGAGGCCACAGAGGGAGAAATCATTGTGGACGGAGAGGACATAACCAACCCTAAGATTGACATAAACAGGGTAAGACAGCACATTGGCATGGTGTTTCAGCAATTTAACCTTTTTAAGCACCTGACTGTGAAGAAAAACGTGATGCTGGCTCCCATGGACACAAAGCTGATGGGAAAAGAGGAGGCTGAAAAAACAGCAATGGAGCTTTTAGGCAGGGTTGGACTGGCCGACAAGGCTGATTCGCACCCATGGCAGCTTTCCGGAGGACAGCAGCAGAGGGTGGCTATTGCCAGAGCATTGGCCATGAAACCGGATATTATGCTGTTTGACGAGCCCACATCGGCCCTGGACCCTGAGATGGTGGGAGAGGTTTTGAATGTTATGAAGGAGTTGGCTGCAGCCGGAATGACCATGGTGGTGGTAACCCATGAAATGGGCTTTGCCAGAGAGGTGGCAGACAGGGTGCTGTTTATCAGCGATGGAGTCATTGTGGAGGAGGGTTCCCCCAAGGAAATATTCAATAACCCCAAAGAGCAAAGAACAAAGGAATTTTTAAGCTGCCTGCATTAGGCGGCAGGGGCGCCGAAGGGCGCTTTTTTTGTTGGGAAACTTAATGTTAGTGTGTTGGCACTGGCAAGGGGTATTCTAAGGGTGGATTTGGGGTTGAATGGAGGAGAAAAAAATGATATGCTTTTAAAAAGAAAAAGGCGGATTTTAAGTTGAAAATAAAGGTTAAGAATAAGTCATATAAAGAGGTTATGGCCCTTCCTAAAGAGAAGCACCTAAAGCCGGTTAAGCCGAATATTGTGTTCAGAACGCTTCTTAAGGCGGTTTCAGAGCCTGAATTAAAAAGGGTGAGCTTTAGCTGTGAAAGGGTGGATATGGAAAAGCTTAGAGGGGATGAACCGGCACTTTTTCTGATGAATCACTCCTGCTTCACAGATTTAAAAATTGCGGCATCGGTGTTGTATCCGCGGCCCTTTAACATTGTTTGTACTGAGGATGGTTTTGTGGGTAAAAGGCATTTAATGCGCTTAATGGGCTGCATTCCTACAAAGAAATTCATAAACGATACTGCCTTGGTGAAAGATATTATTTATGCAGCAAAGGAAAAGAAATGCTCAATTTTGATGTACCCTGAGGCCAGCTATAGCTTTGACGGCACAGCCACGCCTCTTCCCCCTTCAGTGGGCAAGCTGATTAAGCTGTTGAAACTGCCGGTGGTGATGATAAAAACCTATGGTGCCTTCAGTCACGACCCTCTTTATAACATGCTTAAGCAAAGAAAGGTTAAAATTAAGGCAGAAATGAAGTATCTTCTTCCCCCTGAGAAAATTTCCGAGCTTAGTGTTTCTGAGCTTAATGAAGTGCTAAAAAGGGAGTTTACCTTTGACGCCTTTGCCTGGCAAAAAGAGGAGGGGGTGATTATAGATGAACCCTTCAGAGCAGACGGGCTGAACAGAGTTTTATATAAATGCCCGGTGTGCCAAGAGGAAGGGAGCATGCAGGGTGAAGGAACTAAGCTTTCCTGCCACAGCTGCGGCAAGGTGTGGAGCATGCAGGAGGACGGTAGCCTATTAAGTGAAGGAGGCGTGTTTGGGCATATTCCTGATTGGTATAGTTGGGAGAGGGAGTGTGTGAAAAAACAGCTGGAGGACGGAAGCTACCGTTTGGATGTGGATGTGGACATTTATATGATGGTGAACACAAAATGCATTTATAGAGTTGGTGAAGGGCATCTTAGCCACACTAAGGAGGGTTTTTGTCTAACCGGGTGCGACGGAGAGCTAAACTACACCCAAGGGCCCACTTCGTCGTATAGCTTATATTCTGACTATTATTGGTATGAAATTGGAGATATGATTTCAATTGGCAACAACAGAGCCATTTTCTACTGCTTCCCGAAGGGTGAGGGCGATGTGGTGGCTAAAACCCGCTTAGCCACAGAGGAGCTTTATAAGACGATGAATAAGCATTAAAATAATTATGGATAAATGCTTTAGCGTTTCAACAAAATCAGCTTAATTTAATGAAAGAATATATATAAATAAATGCACAACCGTAGATGGCTGTGCATTTATTAGTCTGTTAATATGTTATTTGAGTTAGAAAATAGGAACAACTGCTCCGTCGTAGGTGTTGTTGATGTAATCTTTAACTTCGTCGCTGAGCAGAGCCTTAACAAGAGCCTGTGTGGCTTCTGTGTTTTCGTTGCCTTCCTTTACCACGAGAACATTAGCATATGTTTGAGCTGCTTCGCTTTCAGCGTCTTCTGTGGCAACAGCGTCTTTAGCAACTGAAAGGCCAGCCTGGATTGCGTAGTTGCCGTTGATTACTGCCATGTCTACGTCCTGAAGTGAACGTGGAACCTGAGCTGCTTCAACCTCGAGGATGTCAAGGTTCTTTGGATTTTCAACTATGTCAAGCTTTGTGGCTGTGAGGCCAGAGCCTTCCTTAAGCTTGATGAGACCCTGAGCTTCCAAAAGCATTAAAGCTCTTGCTTCGTTGGTGGTGTCGTTTGGAACTGCAATTTGTGCTCCGTCGGCAAGCTCTTCAATGGTGGCTGTTTTCCCCGGATAGAGTCCGAAGGGTTCGTAGTGAACAGCAGCAACTGCCACAAGGTGAGTTCCGTTTTCTTCATTGAAGTTGTTGAGGTAGGGCACATGCTCCACGAAGTTTGCGTCAATTTCTCCGCTTTCTGTGGCTGTGTTGGGGATGATGTAGTCGTTATATTCAACGATTTCGAGTTCATAGCCTTCTTCGGCAAGAACATCCTTTACAACACTAAGAATTTCAGCATGGGGCGTTGGGCTTGCACCAACTTTAATTACTGTTTTTTGCTCATCATCTGATGAAGCTGTTCCGCAGCCTGCGCATGCGCCTAAAACTAAGACCGCAACTAATAATACTGATAAAAGTTTTTTCATTATTGTTTCCCTCCTATTTTATTCTTTTATCTGTTTTTCTTGCTATATACATACCGATTTCCTGGAAGAGCTGCACCAGCAGCACCAGAACAATGACAGTTACCAGCATAACATCATTTTGGTATCGGTAGTAGCCATAATTAACAGCTATGGCGCCTAGTCCGCCGCCGGCGGTAAAGCCTGCCATGGCTGAATACCCGAGGATTGTTGTGATTGTGATGGCCGCTCCCATTAATAGCGAGGGTTTGGCTTCGGGTATTAACACCTTTGTGATTATCTGGAAGGTGGGAGTGCCCATGGACTGCACTGCTTCAACTATGCCGGAGTCCACCTCTTTAATGGAGCTTTCCACCATTCTGGCAATGAAAGGCGCACTGCCTATTATAAGGGGCACCATGGTGGCTGTGGGGCCAAGGGTGGTGCCAACAACCTTTCGGGTGAAGGGAAG
>CAVEWD010000006.1:18981-20716 GCA_963619195.1 bacterium
AAGAAGGGCCACTAAAAGAATGAGGAAGGGCACGCTTCTTAACATATTTACTATAAAACCAAGGGATGTGTTAAGCCATTTGCAGGGGGTGATGCCGTTTTCGTCGGTGATTGAAAGGATTATGCCCAGGGGAAGACCGATTATGTAGGCAGCGAGGGTGGAGCAAACCACCATATACATGGTTTCTCCGAGGCCGGTTAACATAAGATTAACAAGTTCTTTAATTTCCACTTACGGTTTCCTCCTTATAGACAACTCCTTCTTTGGTGAGGAATGCTTTGATTTTCTCCTGTGAGGCTTCATCCTCCGGCATTTGAATGAGCATTTGGCCGTAGGTTTTGCCATCTAAAATTTTTGTGTCAGCGAAAAGAATGTTTACGCAGGCCATGCACTCCAGGCTCATTTTGGAAATAATGGGCTCAAGGCTTGAGCTTCCGTCAAACACCAGCCTTAAGCAGCGCTCACCGGGAACGAACTGGGCCGGGGCACCCTTTGGCATCACCAGCTTTTTGGCGATTTCCGTTTGAGGGTGCATGAACACCTCTTCCACTTCTCCCTGCTCAGCGATGCAGCCCTTATTGATGACGGCAACTCTGTCGCAGATTTGCTCTATAACCCTCATTTCGTGGGTGATTACAATTACGGTAACTCCCATTTCACGGTTTATTTTCTTAATGAGGGAGAGGATTGCCTGGGTGGTGGTGGGGTCCAGGGCGCTGGTGGCTTCGTCGCACAATAAAACCTTCGGGTTTGTGGCAAGGGCTCTGGCTATGGCCACCCTTTGCTTTTGCCCGCCGGAGAGCTGTGAAGGGTAGGAGTTGGCTTTGTCCTCAAGGCCAACTGTGGCTAAAAGCTCCATTGCGCGCTGTTTTATTTCAGCCTTGGTTTTGTCCTTGGAAAATTCCAGAGGGAAGCAGACATTTTTTAAAACGCTGCGCTGCTCCAAAAGGTTGAAGCCCTGGAAGATCATGCTCATTTGCCTTCTCACTTGCCTTAAACCGGATGCGTCTAAGGTGGAAAGGTCCTTTCCGTCGAAGATTACCTTTCCGGAGGTGGGTTTTTCTAAAAAATTTATGCAGCGGACCAGGGTTGATTTGCCGGCGCCGGATAGACCGATGATGCCGAAGATTTCACCGTCATTGATGGTGAGGTTGATGTCCTGCACTGCTTCAACGCTTTGTTTGTCCGTTGTGAATGTCTTGCATAGATGTTCAAGCTGTATCAATGGTGTCTCCTTTAAAAAATAACAGCGAGCATAATGCGCTCGCTGTTTAAAATTACATACTTAATTTAAATTAAAAATTTTGTATATATGAAGTGCGATACGCATTATTTGGCCATGTTTAATACGGGCATTTCCATGCCCTTGCACATCATCATATACATGTTTGTAAGAACGATGTGTTTAGCCAAAGTCGTATCTCCTTCTTCAAAAAACAAGTATGGAGTTAATATACATTATCCTGGGGGGTTTGTCAATAGGCAAAATGAAAAAAATTTGCACAAAAAGCTCTGTGTTAGAGCTTAAAGAATTTTCTTTAAAAAAAATGGAGCGGGTGAAGGGAATCGACAAAACGCTGGCGCGTTTTACGTCCTCGCGGTGCTCGGACACTGCGCCTTTAAAAGAATGGAATTCTTTTAAGCGGCTCCGCCCTCACGGGTTCGATTCCATAAATGAAAAAAAGGGCGTGTGAAAAAATGAAATTTTTTTCACACGCCCTTGTTTTTATGAATA
>CAVEWD010000007.1:0-19387 GCA_963619195.1 bacterium
GAGGAAAAATGACCTTCTGGAGCTTAGCGAGAGCATCACTCTCACCACGGAGCTTTCTTCTCTAAAGGAGACTGATGCCATTGTTATTTCCATCAATTCCCAGGGGCTTTTGCCCTTCATGGAGGAAATTAGGCCCCTTAATTTAAAAAATAAGATATTCATTCTCTGTATGAAGGGAATAGACATAAAAACCGGCAAGAGGCTTTCTGAAGTGGCTGAGAACGGCTGCGACAGCTCAAACAAGGTGGCGGTGTGGCTTGGCCCGGGGCATGTGCAGGAGTTTCTGGCAGGTGTTCCCAACTGCATGGTTATAGATAGCGCCGATTCTGCTGTGAAGGCCAAGCTGGTGGATGAATTTTCCAGCAGTTTAATCAGATTTTATTACGGCACCGATTTAATTGGCAATGAAATAGGGGCTGCTGCCAAAAATGTCATCGGCATTGCAGCGGGAATGCTGGATGGAATGAATCTTTCAAGCCTTAAAGGCGCCCTTATGAGCCGCGGCACCCGTGAGGTTTCCCGCCTTATTAAGGCTCTTGGCGGCAGTGAGCTTTCAGCCTATGGTCTTTGCCATTTAGGCGACTATGAAGCCACGGTTTTTTCCCAGCACAGCCACAATAGAGCCTTTGGTGAGGCCTTTGTGCGCGGGGAGGAGTTTTCATTCCTGGCGGAGGGCTACTACACCGTGAAGGCTTTGGTTAACATGAGCGCGGAGTATGGCGTGGAAATGCCAATATGTGAGGCGGTTTATAAGGTGCTTTATGAAAATGCTGATGTAAAACAAACCATCAATGCTCTCTTTGAGAGAAGTGTCACGGAGGAATTTTTGTAAAATCTCACAAGGTAAAATTAATTTTCATTTAAGATGAACTTGATTTTTCGTATGTAAGTAGCACATGTTGATTTGTGAAATTTAAGAAAAATTTAATGTAAATTGCACCAATCCTTCTTTTGAAAAAGTTTGTAGATTGCAAATTTAACAGGGAATAAAAATTCATTTAACAAAATATTATACCATATATTTTCATGATTTGAACGTAAATTTTAAAAAAAGACGGTAAAGGCATCTGGTTTTTATCGTTTTTTTCGTATGTAAATAAAAATAAACAAGATTGAAAAAAATTACCGATTAAAATCATTTGAATACCATAGAAAAGGTGGTAAGCTATTATTAGATAATTATGTCTAAGTTAGGGATAAGGGCTTATTTATCTGTAAAACACAAGGAGGTTATTTAACATTATGTGCAAATGCGGCTCGGTACCATTCAGTGGTACCCCACAACAGCAAAAAGAGCTGGAAGAAGTAATTGACCAGCTCAAGGATCAAAAAGGCGCGCTTATGCCCGTATTGCAAAAAGCTCAGGCCATTTACGGTTATCTGCCGTATGAGGTTCAGGAGATGGTTGCAAAGGGGCTTAATGTTCCTGTTGAGGAAGTTTACGGCGTTGCCACATTCTACTCACAGTTCACTTTGGCTCCCAAAGGAAAATACAGAATTTCCGTGTGCCTCGGTACTGCGTGCTACGTTAAGGGAAGCGGAGATATCTATCAGAAAATTCAGGAAAAACTTGGCATAAAGGGCGGAGAATGCACCCCAGACGGAAAATATTCTCTGGAAGCCTGCCGTTGCCTCGGCGCATGCGGACTTGCTCCTGTTATGACAGTCAACGACGAGGTTTTCGGTCGCTTGACACCTGATGATGTGGATTCAATATTAGAGAAATTCTCTGAATAATTCCTGTATTTTTTTTATCGGGAGTATATATGAATTTAAAAGATGTTAAAAGACTATTAAATGCTGAAATTTGCTGTGGCGAAGGCAAAATGGAGTGTGATGTCAACGGCATTTGCGCCAGCGATATGATGAGTGATGTGTTAGCAAGCGATGAACGCAACACCGTTTTGCTCACAGGACTTGTGAATGTGCAGGTTATCAGAACAGCTGAAATGCTGGATATGTCCTGCATTGTGTTCGTAGGCTCAAAGCGCCCCACTGCCCAAATGGTTTCTCTTGCAGAGGAAAACGGAATGGTGGTTATGACATCATCCTTCAAAATGTTTGATTGCTGCGGAATGCTCTACACTTTTTTAAAGGACGAGAGTGTAAAGTAAAATGTCTGATGTAATTTTAAGCTTCCACTTCGATGTGGACGGCAATAATTTCACTTCCGCCGGTCAGGCATCTGTGAGCCTAAAAAAGGACCTTCAAAAGCTGGGACTTGACCCTGAGCTTATAAGGCGTGTGTGCGTCGCCATGTATGAGGGAGAAATAAACATGGTAATTCACGCGGGAGGCGGCGTTGCCGATGTGGATATAACCGAAGACGCCATCAAGGTTCGTCTAAAGGACGAAGGCCCCGGCATACCCGATGTGAATTTGGCTATGCAGGAGGGCTACTCCACCGCTTCTAAAGAAATCAACATGCTTGGGTTCGGAGCCGGTATGGGGCTTCCAAACATGAAAAGGTTCACCGATGAAATGAACATAACAACGGAGGTGGGCAAGGGAACTGAAATTGAAATGACAGTTTACCTTGATAATGAAAGCAAAGGAAATTAGGGAATGTATAAACACTCTGTTAATCTGGAGATATCCAAATGCATGGGTTGTACCACATGTCTTAAGCATTGCCCCACTGAGGCTATAAGAATACGCGACGGACACGCTGTTATAAATCCAAACAGGTGCATCGACTGTGGTGAGTGCATAAGGGTTTGCCCCCACGGCGCGAAATACGCGGAATGCGATAGGCTTGAGGATATAAAGGACTATAAATGGAAAATCGCATTGCCTGCACCTACGCTTTTCGGACAATTCCCAAAAGTAGATGATATAAAGCTTATATTAGAAGGGCTGTATAAAATCGGTTTTGACGATGTATATGAGGTTTCTTACGCAGCTGAGTTTATATCGGCATACACAAAGAAGCTTATTAAATCTGAGGATTTAAAAAGGCCAATCATCAGCTCCGCCTGCCCTGCAATTGTCAGGCTGGTTTCGCTGAAATACCCCACCTTAACGGATCACTTACTTCCGGTTATGCCTCCGGTGGAGCTGGCTGCACAGCTGGCGCGCACCCAGGCAAAACGCAAGCACCCTAAAATCCGCTATGAGGACATAGCCGTTTGCTTCATTTCTCCGTGCCCTGCAAAGGTAAGCTATGTTAAAAATTATACCGAGAGTTTTAAAAGCAATATAGACTTTACCCTCTCAATGAATGAAGTATATTTTCCTCTTTTGGCAAATATGCCTAAAAAGGCTGAAAAGGTGGAAAAACTCCGTTCCAGCATGATGGGAATAAATTGGGCGGTCACAGGAGGAGAGTCTATGGCTGTAATGCACGATAAATACCTTGCTGCTGACGGAATCGACAACGCCATCTCAATACTTCAGGAAGTTGAAAAGGGAAATATGTCGGATCTGGACTTTATTGAGCTTCTATCTTGTCCGGGAGGATGTGTGGGAGGTGTCCTCACGGTGGAAAATCCCTACAGAGCTAAAGCAAGGCTTCAGGCCATGAGCTCTAATGTGGCATTTTCAGGAGCTAACGCCAGAAGAATAGACAACTACCTTCAGCTGGAAGATCTCGACCTTTCCATGTCGCCAACAGAGGCGGCAGTCAGCGGAATAGGGGCGAATTTCAAGGAATCCATAAGAATGATGGCGAAAATCCATGAGCTTGTGGGAACCTTTCCGGGAATCGACTGCGGTGTGTGCGGAGCGCCAAACTGCAAGGCCTTCGCAGAGGATGTTGTTAAAGGCGAAATAAGCTGTGAAGCGTGCATTGTGAAAAAGTTCAACGACATGAATTCTAAGTCCTCGACAAAAGAAGAAGGTGAAGGCTGAAATGAAAACAGCGGATTTTGTTAAGCAAAGCGGCTGCGAGTGGTTTGTGAAAGCCGATGAAGAAAGAGAAATAACGGGAGGCTATGTTGGCGATTTGCTAAGCTGGGTAATGTCCCGGGCAAAAACGGGAGATGGCTGGATTACAATAATGTCCAACATAAACACCCTTGCAGTGGCTTCCCTGTGCGAGGTGGCCTGCGTGATTTTGGCCGATGGTGTTAAGCCTGATTCCGATGTGGAAAGAACCGCCAGGCAAAAAGAAATAAACATCATTGGCACCCAAAAGCCCGCCTTTGAAATCGCCTCGGTGCTTTCGGAGTGCTTGAAGGGTGAATAGATACTACTACGACCTTCACATGCATTCATGTCTTTCCCCTTGCGCGGATTCCGACATGACTCCTGCCAATATTGCTGGCATGAGCTACATATCAAAGCTTGATATTGTGGCCTTAACCGACCACAATTCATCCAAGAACTGTCCTGCGTTCTTTAAGGCGGCTTCCTCCTATGGAATCATTCCCATTGCGGGAATGGAATTAACCACCTCTGAGGATATACACATGGTGTGTTTGTTTGAACAGCTTAAGGCGGCTTTAGACTTCGATGAGAGTCTTAACCCTTACAGGCTAAAAATTAAAAACAACACCTCGGTATATAACCCCCAGCGGGTGATGGATGAAGAAGATAAAATCATTGAGGTGGTGGAAAATCTTCTTTCCCCTTCAGTGATGCTCACCATCGAGGATGCCTACGAAATGGCCACATCAATGGGGGCTGTGTGTTACCCGGCCCATGTGGACAGACAGTCAAATTCAGTAATAGCAATTTTGGGAGACCTTCCTGAGGATATACCCTTTAACTGCGCTGAATTTGCCCATGAACAGAACATTGATGAGTTCATCAAAAACTATCCATCGCTTAGTGGCAAGAGGGTAATTTTAGGCTCAGATGCCCACGCTCTCACCATGATAAAGGACAGACGCGCTTACTTTGAGCTTGAGGGAAATTCCAATGAGGAAGTGCGAAGGCACCTGTTTGAAATCCTAAGAACCCCAGGAGGCGCAAATGAAGGAATTATCGCTTAATATACTAGATGTGAGTGAAAATTCTGTTAAGGCAAGGGCAAAAAATGTGGATATTCTCATCACAGAGGACGATGAGAATATGACAATCGAAATAATCGATGACGGCTGTGGAATGGATGAGGAAACCCTAAGCAAAGTAACCAACCCATTTTTCACCACCCGCACCACCAGAGATGTGGGGCTGGGAATACCGTTTTTGAAGCTTGCAGCAGAACAAACCGGAGGAAGACTTTCAATTTCATCCAAATGTGAAAGTGCCTACCCCGATGATCATGGCACCGATATAAAGGCTGTTTTTAATAAAAAAAACATAGACTTCACTCCCCTTGGGGATGTGGCCTCGACTGTGGTAACTCTCATACAGGGTAACCCAGATATAGATTTTAAATTCATACACAAAATTAACGATAAAATAATTGATCTCGACACCAAACAGCTGAGAAGCGTTCTAGGGGATGATGTCCCGCTGAACAGCATGGAGGTAATACATTGGATCATGCAATATTTCAAAGAGGAATATTGCTCTTAATATAAAAAAGAAGGGATGTTAAATAATGAAATCATTAGCAGAACTTGCGGCGATAAAAGAACAAATGAAAGACAAAATTACGCTTCGCGAAGGCACTAAGGATTGCAGAGTTGTGGTTGGCATGGCCACCTGCGGCATCGCAGCTGGCGCCAGACCAGTGCTTAATGCTTTCGTGGAGGGTGTTAATAATGAAGGTCTCACAGACCGTGTTACAGTAACACAAACAGGCTGCATAGGCATTTGCCAATATGAACCTGTTGTTGAGGTTTTTGAACCCGGAAGGGATAAAGTCACCTACGTTAAAATGACTCCGGAAAAGGCTCAGCGTGTGGTGGAGGAACATCTCAAAGGCGGAAACGTCGTTGGAGAATACACAATCAACAATTATAAGAAATAACGGAGGAAATCTACAATGATTCGTTCATACGTAATGGTATGCTGCGGTACAGGTTGTACTTCAAATCACAGTACCGCTGTTATGGAAGCCTTTGAGAATCAAATCAAAGAAAAACAGCTTGACGATGAAATTAAAATAGTTAAAACAGGCTGTCTTGGTCTTTGCTCAAAGGGCCCCATGGTTATAGTTCATCCAGAGGGAGTTTTTTATGCTCAGGTGCAGCCTGAGGATGTTGAGGAAATAGTAACTGAGCATCTTCTAAAAGGCCGTGTTGTCACAAGACTTCTCTTTGACGGAAATGTTGAAGAATTGGACCTTGAACATGTTTCCCTTAATGACACTCACTTCTACAAGGCTCAGAAGCGTATTGCCTTAAGAAACTGCGGTGTTATTAACCCGGAAGTAATTGAGGAATACATAGCTGTTGACGGCTACCAGGCTCTTGGTAAAGTTTTAACAGAAATGAAGCCTCAGGAGGTTATTGACCTTATTAAGGCATCAGGCCTTAGAGGAAGAGGCGGCGGAGGATTCCCCACAGGTCTCAAATGGCAGTTTGCTGCTGCAAATGAAGCAGATCAGAAATATGTGTGCTGCAACGCCGATGAAGGCGACCCAGGTGCATTCATGGACCGTTCTGTTTTGGAGGGCGATCCCCACGTGGTTTTGGAAGCAATGGCAATTGCCGGTTACGCAATTGGCGCATCTCAGGGCTATATCTACATAAGAGCAGAATACCCGCTTGCCATTGAAAGACTTAACATTGCCATTTCTCAGGCCAGAGAATTAGGTCTTTTAGGCGAAAATATATTTGATTCAGGCTTTAACTTCGACATCGAGCTCAGACTCGGTGCTGGTGCTTTCGTATGCGGTGAGGAAACAGCCCTCATGACCTCCATTGAAGGCCACAGAGGCGAACCAAGACCTCGTCCACCATTCCCAGCAGTTAAGGGCTTGTTTGAAAAACCAACCATTCTTAATAACGTTGAAACCTACGCTAACATTCCGCGTATCATTTTAAACGGCGCTGAATGGTTCTCATCAATAGGAACAGAAAAGTCAAAGGGCACAAAGGTGTTTGCTCTCGGCGGAAAAATCAACCACACAGGTCTTGTTGAAGTTCCAATGGGCACCACCCTTCGTCAAATCGTTTATGATATCGGCGGCGGCATCCCCAATGGCAAGGAATTTAAGGCAGCTCAAACCGGCGGTCCTTCCGGTGGATGCATCACAAAGGAAAACCTTGATGTTGAAATCGACTACGACAACCTGGTGGCTATAGGTTCCATGATGGGTTCGGGCGGACTCATTGTTATGGATGAAGACACCTGCATGGTGGATATCGCTAAATTCTTCCTGGAATTCACAGTAGATGAATCTTGCGGTAAGTGCACACCATGCCGTATCGGCACAAAGAGAATGTATGAAATTCTTGACAGCATCACCAAGGGAACTGCCACAATGGAAGACCTTGACAAGCTGGAGGAACTTTGCCTGCACGTTAAAACCAACTCACTGTGTGGCCTTGGACAGAGCGCTCCTAACCCAATTCTCTCAACCTTAAAATACTTCAGAGAAGAATATGAAGCTCACATCCTTGAGAAGCGCTGCCCGGCTGGCGTGTGCAAGAATCTCATTAATTACTATATCGATCCGGATAAGTGCAAGGGCTGCACAAAGTGTGCTAGAAACTGCCCTGTAAGCGCTATTAAGGGCGAAAAGAAGCAGCCTCACGAGATCGACAATACGAAGTGTATCAAGTGCGGCACATGCCTTGAAAACTGCTCCTTCGGTGCTATATATAAGAAATAAGTAAAGGAATGGATAGCTATGGAAACAGTTAAACTTAAGATAAACAACATAGATGTCGAAGCTCCTGTTGGCTCAACCATATTGGAGGCAGCTCACATTGCCAACATTAAGATACCGACTCTTTGTTTCTTGAAAGATATAAATGAAATCGGCGCATGCCGTATCTGCGTTTGCGAGGTAAAGGGTGCAAAAGCCTTAGTGGCAGCCTGTGTTTACCCTGTTAACGAAGGAATGGAGGTTTTCACAAATACTCCTAAAATCCGTAAGGCCAGAAAAACAACTCTGGAACTCATTTTAAGCAACCACAGAATGGACTGCTTATCCTGCGTTCGCTCCACAAACTGCGAACTTCAAGAGCTTTGCCATGAATATGGCGTTGATATGTACAAATATGGCAACAAAACCACTGAGCCTGATATCGACGATTCCGCAATTCATCTCATCAGAGATAACTCCAAGTGCATTCTTTGCCGTAGATGCGTTGCCGTTTGCCGTAAAACACAGCATGTTGGCGTTATCGGCTGCAACAACAGAGGCTTTGCAACTCATGTTGGCTCTGCCTTTGATATGCCGTTGGCTGAAACTTCCTGCATACACTGCGGTCAGTGTATAGCTGTTTGCCCAACAGGCGCTCTCACAGAGAAATACGACACCGACAAGGTTTGGGCAGCCATTGAAGACCCAACAAAGCATGTTGTTGTTGGCGCTGCTCCTTCTGTTAGAGCTCAGCTTGGCGAATGCTTCGGAATGAAAATCGGCACAAATGTGGAAGGCAAGATGATAAGTGCTCTTAGAAGACTTGGTTTCGACAAGGTGTTTGACGTTGATATGGCAGCAGATGTTACCATTATGGAAGAAGGAACAGAACTTTTAGACAGACTCCAGAATGGCGGAGCATTGCCTCTTATCACATCCTGCTCACCAGGCTGGATTAAATTCTGCGAAACCTATTACCCGGAATTTATTCCTAACCTTTCCTCCTGCAAGAGCCCTCAGCAGATGTTCGGTGCTATTTGCAAGTCATATTATGCACAGAAGGCAAATATTGACCCCAAGGACATCGTTGTGGTAAGCATCATGCCCTGCACAGCTAAGAAATTTGAAGTTAGCCGTGAAGAAATGTCTAACGATGTGGACATTTCCCTCACCACTAGAGAACTTGGCGACATGATCAAGAGAGCCGGCATTGACTTTGTGAATCTTCCTGATGAAACCTGCGACGAAATGGTGGGTGTTGCCTCTGGCGCAGCTCACATCTTTGGTGCAACAGGTGGCGTTATGGAAGCTGCCCTTAGAACAGTTTATGAAATAGTTACAGGCAAAGAGCTTGACCCGCCTGATTTCAACGAGGTTAGAGGCGTTGAAGGCATTAAAGAAGCTGAATATGATCTTAACGGCACAAAGGTTAAGGTTGCTGTAACCAGCGGATTGGAAAATGCATCAAAGCTTCTTGATAGAATTAAATCCGGCGAAGCTGAATATCAGTTCGTGGAGGTTATGGCTTGTCCAGGCGGCTGCGTAAATGGTGGCGGACAGCCTCATCAGCCAGGAGATGTGAGAAACTTCATTGACCTCAGAGCCGAAAGAGCAAAGGCCCTCTACAACGAGGATGGCTCCATGACCTTAAGAAAGAGTCATAAGAACCCTGAGGTGCAGGCACTTTACGACACATATCTCGAAAAGCCAGGCAGCCACAAGGCTCATGAGCTTTTACACACTCACTATGTGAAGAGAGATCTTTACAAAACAATTAAATAATAGCTTAAAGCATCTCCCAAGGCTTTATGTAAGTTGTGTATGCACACATTTGGAGGCTGCCGGCGTAAATAGCTAAAATTAAAGCTCTCGCAAATTGCGGGAGCTTTGGTTTTAATAATGCATTAAATCATTGTTATGGCATAGTGTATTAATAAACATAATTTATTTTCTATTAACTTGTATTATCATGGCATATCAACTATAATATCATTTCACATGGTAAAAAAGTGGCAATTGGGGGTGCGGCTTTGAAGGGAAAATTTCTTAAATTAAATCATTCTTCCGTTGAGATGGTCAGCGGTTCCTTGTGGAAAAATATATTTATTTTTAGCGTCCCGCTAATGCTTTCGCAGGTGTTGCAGGTTCTTTTTAACATGGCTGATGTGGCTGTTGTGGGCAAGTTTGCCAGTGCTGCCGCTCTGGGCTCCGTGGGGTGCACATCCACTTTGGTTTGTCTTTTCACGGGTTTTCTCATTGGGCTTGGCAGCGGTGTGAATGTAATCGTGGCTCGTCACATTGGTGCCGGCAAAAAAAATGAAACCGTTGAAACGGTTCACACTGCTTTTTTAATATGCCTTTTTGCGGGCTTTATTATAATGGTGGCCTGCCTTATCTTTGCTAAGCCAATGCTAAAGCTGCTTAACACAAAGGATGACCTTATGGATGGTGCCTGCCTGTATTTCCGCATTTATGCGCTGGGGATGCCTGCTTTAGGTATTTTCAACTTTGGCAATGCGGTTTTAAGCTCAGCAGGAGACACCCGCCGCCCTCTTTATTACCTCACTGCGGCTGGAATAATAAACCTTGTTTTAAATCTGTTTTTTGTAATCGTCTGCAGCATGACGGTGGACGGGGTTGCCCTTGCCAGCATCATATCTCAGTATGCATCAGCAATTCTCATAATTATGTATATGAGAAGTAAAACCGATGAATGTGCTTTTCGTTTCTCAAAGCTGCGTATATATAAAGGAAGGTCTAAAATGATTCTCTCCTTGGGCATTGCCGCAGGTTTTCAAAATGCCATCTTTTCCATTGCCAACCTATTTATTCAAGGCGGTGTCAATTCCTTCGACACTGTGGTGGTGGAGGGCAACGCAGCGGCTTCAAATGCTGACACCATCATATATAATGTAATGGCTGCCTTCTACACTGCCTGCTCCACCTTCATGGGGCAAAATTTGGGGGCAGGCAACAGCAAACGGGCAATTAAAACCTACTATATCTGCATTGCCTACTCCTGCATTGCTGGCACAGTCCTTGGGCTATGTGTGGCGTTTTGGGGAGATATTTTTCTGTCTCTTTTCACAAACGAAGCTGAGGTTGTGGCAGCCGGCATGGAGCGCCTTAGAATAATGGGCTTTTCCTTTGGAATAAGTGCTTTTATGGATAGCTCCATTGCAGCCTCTCGTGGCATTGGCAAAAGCTTTGGCCCCACTATTATTGTCATATTAGGTTCCTGTGTGTTCCGTGTAATTTGGGTTTACACCATTTTTGCCTATTTCCACACCATCACATCCCTGTATCTTCTTTATGCGTTTTCCTGGACAATAACCTCGGTGGCGGAAATCATTTATTTTGTCATTAATTACCGCCGCCTTGTTAACCGTTCGGAATATGTGAAAAATATATATGCTTAAAGCCTATTTTTGTTTAAAACAGCCTTAAAGCATCACCAATATTTTTGCTGAAATACTGGCAATTATAAAGCAAGCACTTCCCAGGAGGTATTCCTTAATGGAATGCCTCTTTGTTTTTACGCTGGCCCAGAGAATCACCAGATAAATGAGCAGGCATGGAGGAATGTATTTTAAATTAACCAAAAAACATGTCATAACTCCCGGCCCCGTTATAGCGCAGGCATGTCCGCTGGCTTTAAGGCAAAGATCTTTGTTAAATATGATAAGGCAAATTGAGGAGAGCAAATAAGTTAAACTCAAAAGCTTAATTACATTATTCCATTTAAGGGTATAACTCAAAATGCACAATGCTCCATAGGAAATAAAGGAAAGTCCAATGGCCAAATACCTTTGCTTTGCACGGCTCATATGAAACACTGCCGATATTGGATATGCTAAAACAGGCAAGATCCCAAGGCATATAATCATGCTCCAAAGCTGCAGCGAATTTGTAACAATATCTTTGCCTGAGTAATATAAAATCAACACAAACACAATCGCCATAAACGGAGGGGCGGACATTATTCTTATAAACTTAGCTAACCTTTCTTCTGATTTTTCCATAGTTATCACCTCTGTGTTCAGCATAGGTACACCTCATAAAAAAATCAACCTACACTTAATTTTAGACTCTCTACCAGCCTTTTTAGCTTAGTAGAGTTTCTCTCTACCGCCTATAATCAAAGTAGAGTAGGAAAATGAGAAAAGGTTTCGATAAATTATTCGAACAAATATTCAAACACCTCTTGACATTAAAACAAAAGTTCGATATAATAAAGCCATAGTTAAAGAAACTTAGCCATTCACAAAATAAGCTAATGCATTCAGCGTCAAGAAGTAGCGCTCGGTGCAAAACTTGTTTCAAAGGCTTTTAAGGAGGCTTCGCGCGGTCTCCTTTTTTCGTGCCTATAAGCCTTAATTACGCACTGTAATTGATTTTTGGCTTCGTAGCTGATAAAATGTCATTATGAATTCAGCTAAACTAAATAAAATAACTCAAACTTTGAAGGAAAGCTACCCCGATGCAATCTGCGGACTGAATTTTAAAACCCCTTATGAAATTCTGGTGGCCACTGTTCTCTCTGCTCAATGCACAGATGCCCGTGTAAACGAGGTCACATCGGTTTTGTTTAAGATGGCAAATACCCCTGAAGGCATGCTCGCTCTGGGGTATGATAAAATTTTTGCAACCATAAAAAGCTGCGGGCTTGCAAAGGCCAAAACACAGCACATTTTATCTCTTTCCAAAAGGCTTATGGAGGAATTTAATTCTCTTGTGCCGGATAATATTGAGTCTCTGATGAGCCTTGATGGTGTTGGCCGAAAAACTGCAAATGTGGTTTTGGCAAATGCCTTTGGGAAGGCGGCAATAGCGGTGGATACCCATGTTTTCAGGGTGGCAAACAGAATTGGCTATGCCTTAGAAAAGGACCCTCTAAAAACCGAAAAGGCTTTAATGAAGGCAATAGATGAAAAGGACTGGAGCAAAATGCACCATGTTTTAATTTGGCACGGCAGGAAAATCTGTCATGCCAGAAAACCCGAATGCTCTCTTTGCCCAATAAAAGAGCTTTGTGAATATAATGAGAAGAACCTTTAAAAAATACCCTTTGCCTTGATTGGACAAAGGGTATTTTGAAATTTATTTAAATATCAAGCTTTAAATCTGAATCCTTTATAAAACCCGCCTTTTTCATCATTAAACTGAAGGCAGCGGTTATTGCCGCCGGAAGAATAAAGTGCATAATTAAAACAATCACAAAGATTTTTGGAGATGTTCCCATGGCTTCAAAGGTTCCAAATTGCCCCACTAAACCGCTGGTGCCCATTCCCGCGCCATAGGGGAGGTTTGTCATTTTAAACACCACTGTGGCAACAGGCCCTAATATTGCCGAGGAAATAATTGTTGGAAGCCATATTATTGGCTTTTTCATAATGTTTGGCACCTGCAGCATTGAAGTGCCAAGCCCTTGAGCAATAAGACCTCCAAATCCATTTGCCTTAAAGCTCATCACAGCAAAGCCAACCATTTGGCAGCAACACCCCACTGTGGCAGCTCCCGCGGCAAGTCCGCTAAGCCCCAGCATGTAGGCGAGAGCGGCACTGCTGATAGGCAGGGTTAAAACCATTCCCATAACCACAGAAACCACAATCCCCATTATTATTGGCTGCTGCTGTGTGGCCCACATAATTATCTCTCCCAGCCAGCTCATGAAGCTTGAAATTATAGGCCCTAAAATATAGGCCACATAGCCAGCTGTCACCACAGTTATTATCGGCGTTAGAAGAATATCCAGCTTTGTTTTCTTGCTTATCAGCATACCGAAAATATTTCCGGTAATTCCTGCTAAAAGCGCGCTCACTGGGTCTCCTCCAATGTAGCCAGCCACTCCGCAGGCAAATATAACCAGCGCATCGGAGCCAAGGCCATATGTCACTGCCATGGCTATAACAGGAGCTGTCATGGTTTTAGCTGCAGGAAATACCACATCGCACAAAAATGGAGTGAAGGTGGAATCTGAAATAAGAACTCCCACCTGGTTTAAAATGCTTCCAACTATAAGGGTGGCGAAAAGGCCTTGCGCCATATATGCCAGGGAATCTATGCAATATTTTTTAAGTACCTTCATTTCATAAGCTTCCTTTTGTTTTTTACTATTTTAAGGCAAAAGGGCTTTGTTTTCAAGAAAATTTGGATGTTTTATCTCGCATTTTGGCCGGTTTCAAATGTCTGAGTAAAATGCTCACTAAAAAAAGGGCTTTCGCCCTTTCTTTAAGCAGTCATCTAGAACACATTAATTATGTAATATTTGTTGTTAATTTCAGCCACATAAATACCGAAGGTGTCCCAATCTCCATCCTCAAAGGTGCAATCAGCATAGTAAACTTCTATTCCATCAAAATCATCCTTTGGTGAATAATATACGTTCACGCTTTCCACATCAGCGCTGGAGAAGGTTTCTGTATATTCATCGTCTACGTAATAGCTCTCAATTTCCTTTCCCATGTATCCCATGAAAACAGAATAGTCATAGTTATATAAAAACTCGTGGTTGGAACTATAGCCTTCTGTGGTGCATACGGCATCTGCCCAGCCCTTTGGCATCATGGCTAAAATATTGTCTTCATCTCCCTTTTCCACTGCCTGGAAATAAGCCTGAATTGCTTTGTCCGGGTTAGAATATCCCTTGTTTGAGCCTATTGAGAGGCCTCCGCCAAGAATTAAGCCAACTGCTGCCACAATTAGCAGCGCAGCCACAACAATTCCAATTATAAGCCCTGTTTTTTTCTTCTTTGGTGGTTGATAGCCGTAGGCTGGCTGGTAGCTAGTGTTGTTTGGGTTGGCGTTTTGATAATTGCTTTGGTTGCCGCTTTGCTGCCACTGGTTATTAAACTGCTGATTTTGCTGCGTCTGGGGCTGTTGCCATTGTGTTTGTGCTTGTGCTTGTGTTTGTGTTGCCTGAGGTTGAAGGGGTTCAGCATAAGTGGCAGCTTCCTGCTGTGCTGGCTGTGCCTGTTGGACTTCCGGTTCTGTAGTTAAAACAGGCGTTTCGGCTGTTGTGTCCTCCTTGGGTATATCTGTTGTAACAACCGGCTCTCCCACCTGAGCTTCAGCTGTTGTGAGTTCCTTAGGCATTTCAAATTGAGTTTTCTCCGGCAGCTCAAGCTCTGGAACCACCTGGTTGTTTTGTGAGGCCGCAATATCGTTATATGCGCTCTCTAAGTTTTTGTCTACCGATGCTGTCATTTGTGGTTCGCCGCAGTTTTCGCAAAACTTGCTTCCATCTGGGATCATGCTTCCGCATTTAATACAAAACATTTTTCTTCCTCCTTTAAATTAATGTTTATTGTGTCAAAACTAAGTTTGATTTGTCAAAATCCTTAAGTCGTTTATCGTAAGCCAAACGGGCTTCCTCTTCAAAGGCCAATGTGGGGGAGTCAACTCCCATTTCCTTTATAATAAATTTGGTGAAATCTGGGTTTGAAACCAAAAGCGGCCCAATTGTGTAGGTGGCATAAAATCTGCCTTTTTTAACTCCCTCCAGCGTTGTGTCGGGGTTTGCTCCCGTGCCTTTAATAACATTAAATAGTGCATTTTTTTCGCTGACCCCATAGGTGTGAGAAAATCTGCTGGTGTAGCCCACAATTTTCATGCCGTTAAATTCCGATAGTAAAAGGGTGTTGAAACGCTTTGGGCATTGTCTCACGCTGTAGGTGTCAATGAGCCCTAAGCCTTCAATTTTGCTGCCATCCTCTCTTTGAATGTAGCTGCCGAAAATTTCAAAGGAGTTGCCTGTAAGTAGAATAAGGCTTTTGTCCTCATCCATAATCAGCCTTAATATGTTTTTAAAGGGTTGTAGCTTCTCTAAGGCCATCTCCTGGCTCTTTTCGCTCATGGAACACATATAAATCATATCCACCGGCTCATAAGCGAAGCGTGGCTCATCGGTTATGTGGGTTTCCACAAATTCTGCCTCAGGAAGGCATTTTTTTAAATATGCCATATTTGCCTTGTCACCGTAGAGGCAGCATATTTCAGGATAAAGAATCTCTATTTTCATTTTTGTGCCTCCTTAAGCAGATTGGTTGTTTTTTTAAGAAGTCTTTGAGCAATCTCCACTGTTGTGGTGTCGTGCAAAATATAAATTTTGTCAATTCCCTCAAAGTTTAAAAGTCCTGGAGCATCATCTTCATTCAAAGTGGTTGTAATCTTACCTTTGTCCACCCCTGCCATCAAAAGTCTTAGCTGGTCATCATAGCAGCGTGGCCCGGAAATCACGAATTGAACAATATTTTCATTGTTTAAATATTCAAAGTCTGCATCGTAAATCCATCCTGAAAATTCAATGCTGTTTTTCCTGTAGCCTCCGTCATCAAAGGCAAAAATAATTGCTTTCTTCCCGGGAAGTGATGCAATATAGTCAAAAGCACGGGATACTGAAACCGAATTTTGTCCCTTTGAAAGCACAGTGAAAACTTCAATATCTCCCACTTTATTTTCGTTCATTCTGGTTTTTACAATGCTCATTTTTTCATAGGCGCTCTCAAGAGCCTCATCGCTAAAGCCTGCCTCCTTTAAAACCGCCGTCATGGTAAGCTGGTTGTAAACATTGTAAATTGCATCGTTAATAAGGTGGTAAGTGATTTTCTCCCCCTTGCAGTTAATGCTCAGGGTGTTATTCTCAGAATTTATTTCCTCCACCAAATAGTCGCTTTCAGAGGATTTGAATCCGCATTCAGGGCAGTAGGCATTTCCAATGTGGTGATATCTTCTGTAGTTGTACACAAGCTTTGTGTAGCATTTTGGGCAGAAGGAGGAATCTGTCACAAGGTTGATGGAGTCAACTCTGTCAGTGGGCTGCTTGGATATTCCAAAAAACACTCTTTCATTTTGAGGCCTTAACTGCGAGGAAAAAATATCATCCGCATTTAAAATCAGCTTTGTATTTTCAGGAATGTATGTATTAAGCACGCTGAAAATATAATCCGGGTGAGCATTTCTCATAAGAGAATCCCTAAAAAGGTTTGTCACAGCCAAATAATCCGGCTTTAAATAAGGCAGAATCAGTCTCGATGCCCGTTCGTCCACTTCCAGCACAAGAGCATCGCACTTAGGTTTCCCAAACAAATTCACACTGTTTGTCACTGCGGTGGCGCAGCCCGGGGCAATGTTGGAGCCTAATCGGTTTGTGGCTACCTTAAGGCCGTTTAGTTCCAGTGCATCAGAAATCATATTTGTCACCGTGGTTTTGCCGTTGGTTCCGCTCACACAAATAGTGAGAGGAGGTTTTTTTATTTCCGCAAAATAGTTCGGGCAAATTTTAAGAGCCACCACTCCCGGTGAGTGGGAAGCGTTTCTGCCGCATAGCTTAAAAACATAATAGGTCAGCTTTGAAAAAAATATAGCTAAAGCAAGTTTTAATTTTGCCATTTATTGCTCCTTGAAGGTTTATGTAATATTAAATTCAGTTAAATAATAATCAAAATCTATTATAACATTTAAGGCTGATTTAATAAACCTAAAATAATATTTAGCATAAAAAGCCTGCAACTAATTATAAGAGTTATTGACACTAAATCCTGCTTTTGATATACTGTATCAGTAATTGAATGAAACACAAATTTATACAAATAGACAAAAAGGATAAAATTTAATTCACAAATTAATTTAATTGTGTTCGAATTCACAATAATTCAAAAAAGTACCTCGCAGGCGTGTCTTGCGGGGGTTGTGTTATTTTTAAAGGTAAAATTTGTAGAACAATAAAATTTTCAAAAAGAGGTGTTGTAAAAACAATGGAGCAAGCAAATAAAAAGAAAAAAGTCTTTTTAGCTGTCTGGATTGGGCTTCTCGTTGCCATTTTGGCCTGCATCCTTTTGGTGGGCACAGATTCCTCTGTGAAAACTGAAAGCGTTAAGGAGGTAATGAGAGATGCTGTGCTGCATGAGGAAAACAAGATTTCCTTGTTTGGGCTTGCCGTCAACCCGGCTGTCATATCGGCCTTTGTGGTAAGCGGTGTTCTAATCATAGCAGCGGCGCTAATAAGAATATTTGTAATTCCTAAATTTACATATGTTCCTGGCAAATTTCAAATGGTTATCGAGGAGTTGGTGGGCTTTTTCTCAAACATGGCAAATACCAACAGCCCCCACAAGCCAAAATTTGTTGGTGCCTACATATTCGGAGCTGGTGTCTATATCTTCTTTAGCACCATATTTGAGCTCTTAGGCATTCAGGTTATCACCACAAAGGGCATTTCCATGGCTCTTCCCGCACCAATCGCGGATATAAACGGAGCTATTGCCATGGGTGTTACTTCTTATTTAGTAATTCTGTTAGGAGGGCTCATAAATAATGGCTTAAGCGGTTTCTTTGGAGCCCTAAAGGATTTTTCGCTGCCAATCTCCATGAGTTTTCGTCTTTTTGGAGCGCTTCTAAGCGGGCTTTTGGTAACAGAGCTGGTGTACTACTACACCGCCCTTAGCTTTGTCCTACCGGTTTTCGTCGGTGTAATGTTTACACTGCTTCATGCTGCAATACAAACCTATGTTCTCACCACCCTTGTTTCAATTTTCTATGGTGAGGCTGTGGAACCAAAAAAGAAAAAATAAAAGTAAAGAGGGAAATTAAAATGAAAATCAGAAAAAAATTTATTATAGCATTCACACTACTTTTGGCCTTTGCCTTTGTTTTTGCACCAGCTGCAACTGCAGTTTTAGCAGAAACTGGTGAGGAAACAGCTGTTGTAGCGGATAATTCTGTAAGTGTAAAGGCAATAGGTGCAGTTGCAATTGTGGGCGTTGTGGCCACAGCAGGCGCCATCGGAATGGCTATGTCAATTTGCAAGAGTGCGGAAAGTATGGCTCGTCAGCCGGAAGCTGCAGGCAAAATTAACTCCGCAATGATGCTTGGCCTGGTGTTCATTGAAACCGCCATTATTTATGCATTAATCATAGCAATCCTTATCATATTTGTTCTGTAGTGAGGTGTTTTAAATGCCGTTAAATATCGATTTTTTGCAGGTACTCCTGCATATGTTTAATTTTGTAATTTTAGTAGGAGCTTTGGGCTTTCTGCTTTATAATCCGGTTTGCAAATTTATGGCTGAGCGCAAAGAGCATTTTGAAAATCTAGAAAAGGAAAATGCTGAAGCTAAAGCTGAAAATGAAAAGCTTAAAGATGAATATGAAAAGAAGCTCAAACAGGCGCAATCGGAAATAGAAGAGCTGAAAACCACTGCTCAGCAGGAAGCTGCCGATTCGGCCAGGCTCTATCTTGATGCAGCCCAGCGTAAGGCAAGCCACATTGTGTCGTCTGCTGAGAAGGATGCTGAAAGACGTAGAGAAACTATCCTTGATTCAACTCAAACTGAGGTTAGCGAGCTGGTGCTTTCAGCTACCCAGAAGCTTCTTAATGACACCTCTACCCCTGAGCGCGACAGTGCTCTTTACGATGAATTTATACGCTTAAACGAGGAAACGGCGGCAGATAAGAGGGAATCATAATGGAAAAAAATGATATTTTCATTCCAGATAAAACCGTTGCGGATAGCGCCTTAGTGGCGGAAATAGATTGCGTAACGCCCCCTAATGATGAACAGCTGGAAAAAATCAGAAGTCTTATTAAAAGAGAATATAACGCCGAAAAGGTTGATTTCATAATAAAAATCGACTCCTCTGTTGTGGGAGGCTTCCGTCTTTTTGTGGGAGACGACAACTATGACTGGACAACCCTCGGCAGAATACGCCAGCTGCGTAAGTCTTTTCAGTCCCTGGCTAAGGA